>NZ_CDRQYH010000015.1:0-69799 GCF_977039595.1 Enterobacter sp. | reverse complement strand
TACGAGCGCTGAACAAAATGACGAAAGCAGGTATGCCTGAAAGCGTGCGTATTGCCTGAAAACACAACCCGCTACGGGGGAGACTTACCCGAAATCTGATTTATTCAACAAAGCCGTGATTATATGAAAGATAATCCTGTACCGACTTCTGAGCTGTCTACCTCGCGTTTTGCCTTTGGGCTCAACAATACCGAGGTGGGCACGGTCCCGTTGATGCTGTTCGTCGGGATTGCCGCCATTGTGGCGACGTCCGCCTGGGCAGGGCTGCTGCCGAAAAATATGATCGGTGGCCTCGCGGTCATCATGACCCTCGGTTTCGCGTTTGCCAAAGTGGGGCGTCAAATCCCGGTACTGAAAGATATCGGCGGCCCGGCGATCCTGTGCCTGATGGTCCCCTCCGTGCTGGTCTATTTTGGCGTATTCGGGAAACATACCCTTGATACCGTGCATCTGCTGATGAAAGAGGCGAATCTGCTCTATTTCGTCATCGCCTGCCTGGTAGTCGGCAGCATTCTGGGGATGAATCGGGTGCTGCTGATCCAGGGGATGATGCGCATGTTTGTTCCGCTGGTGGCGGGAACATGCATGGCCGTGCTGAGCGGCCTCATTGTGGGCTCAATGTTTGGTTATACGCCTTACCACACCTTCTTCTTCATCATTGTGCCCATCATTGGCGGCGGGATCGGCGAGGGGATTTTGCCGCTGTCCCTGGCCTATTCGGCAATACTGGGGCAGACGCCGGACGTCTACGTTGCGCAGCTGGCACCCGCTGCGGTCGTTGGGAATATCTTCGCCATTATTTGTGCGGGCTCGCTGGCGCGACTCGGCGCTAAACGTCCTGCGCTCTCGGGAAATGGCATGCTCACGCGGAGTAAAGACGACGCCAGCCTGTTTGCCGGGGCGCAAAGCACGCAGCAGACGGATTTTCATCTGATGGGGGGCGGGTTACTGATGGTGTGCGCGTTTTTCATCGTCGGCGGACTGTTTGAAAAACTGGTGCACATTCCCGGCCCGGTGCTGATGATCCTGATCGCCGTTCTGTGTAAATACTTCAGGGTGATCCCGGCCTCAATGGAGCAGGGCGCGCATAGCTGCTATAAATTCGTCTCGGCTGCGCTGGTCTGGCCGCTGATGATCGGCCTCGGGATGTTATACGTGCCGCTTGAGAGCGTGGTGTCGGTCTTCTCGGTGGGATACGTTGTGGTATGCGGTTCGGTTGTGATTGCGATGGCGCTGAGCGGCTACGTTATTGCGTCGCGTCTGAATATGTATCCTGTGGAAGCGGCCATTGTGACCTGCTGCCACAGCGGGCTGGGCGGAACGGGGGACGTGGCCATTTTGTCCGCGTCTAACCGGATGTCGCTCATGCCGTTCGCGCAGATCGCCACCCGCATCGGCGGCGCGTCGACGGTGATTTTCGCCACGCTTCTGATGGGCTGGATTATGGCGCACTGATCAGAAAGCTCAGGATACTGAATCGCAACGACATTTTCAGGATGTCGCTGCGGTTCAGTCCTTTATAAATATCCCTGCGCTGTATAGAATTACCGCATCCACAGCGACGGGATATCACACCATGACCGGAAGAGTTGATTATCAGATTGAAAAATACCTCCTTACCGAAGCCGCCGAACCGGAGCGCCTGACGCGCCAGTGGGCGGAGGTGCTGGAGGAGTGTCGTGAGCAACAGTCCGGTGCAGAGGATCGTCTGCGTCTCGCGCTGCTTAATGTGGATTATGTCACCAGCTTCGAGCTGCCGTTCAGGCTGCTCCTCACCCGCGCGCCCCAGCTGATTGACGCTGTCAGAAAAGAGCTTCAGCTCAGTCAGAAAAATGTTCTGTTTAACGGCAAGCGCTTTGGCTGCGTCTATAGCCTTAAAAGGGATCTGGACGGCATACCTGACGAGTTTACCTATCAGCTGAAAACGCGTATCCATCGCAGTGACGAAACAGGATGTAACGAACTGCCTTACCGGCAAATTGCCCAGCAGGTTAAAGCCCCAAAGGAACGCCTCAAGCTGGCGCTGGAAAACGGGCTGTCTGTAACCGCGCTCGATGGACTTTTCTGGTTTGGCATTCAGCGCATCGCGGCCGATGTGCAGAGGTTAAGGAAAATGGGCGTGAGAATTGTGACTTCGGAGACTGAGGTCTTTGATACGCTTACGAAGACCAGCCGGCGAATCCCGGCTTATAGTCTTGATCGCCCGGAATGAGTTTCAGTCTCTGACCAGTCGACAGCATCAAACATGACGAAAAATGGCGGCCAGTTTTTTTACAGCGTCTTCTATTTCACTTTCCGTGTATGCAGCAAATCCCATCAAAAAACCGGTCGAAGCGGGGGGGCCTGCATACAAATCCGTAAGCCCAAGTATATCAACACCCGCGCGTCTGGCGGCGGAGGCCATCTCTTTCTCGGATATTCCATGCTTCAGGTGACAAGGCATTTGCATTCCCCCCGCTGGCGTTTCATAGGTAACATACCCGGAAAGATAGGCGTCCATCATGCTTGCCAGCGCGTCTCGACGAGCAACGTAAATACTCCGCATCTTGCGAACATAGGCCCCAAAATGACCCCCCTCCAGAAATTTAGCCAGCGTCAGTTGGGTTATTGAGGCGGTGTGGCCATCCATTAATGTCCTCGCCATGGTGAAGGGCTGTGTCAATTCTGCGGGGACGATCATGTAGGCAATACGCAGCCCGGGGAACAGAGATTTGGTGAACGTGCCGATATAAATTGTCCGGTTGTAACTATCAAGCCCCTGAAGACTGGCCATAGGCTTACCTTCGTAGTGAAACTCGCTGTCATAGTCATCCTCAACGATCCAGGCCGAGTGACGATTTGCCCAGTCAATGACGGCCAGTCGTCGGTCAAGAGAGAGCGTCACCCCGGTAGGATATTGATGAGAAGGCGTAAGGGAGATAGCCCTGACAGGCTCGGTCAGAGCATTCAGGGCGTCAACCGAGATGCCTTTTTCATCAAGAGGAACCGGAATACAGTGCAGTCCTGCAGCGTTGAACGCTTTCTGTGCCCCTTGATAGCAGGGATCTTCAATGACAATGCCATCCCCGGCGTCCATCAGCACGTGGGAACAAAGCGCAAGCGCCTGTTGAGAACTTGTCAGAACGATGACCTGTTCTGCCCTCGCACGCGTCCCGCGTTCAAGGTTGACATATTCCGCAATTGCCCGCCGCAAGCGCTCTATACCCTGGGGGGGACTTTGCTCTAGCGCCTGGTGTTGAAATTCCTTCAGTACCTGTCGCTGAAGTCGCTCCCAGGTTGAAATGGGAAACATGCGGGTTTCAGGAATTCCGGGTGCCAGCGGGCGGGGTGAGGAAAACTCGCGGATTCCTCCGCTTTCATAGATGACTTTTCCACGGGCGCTGAGTTTTGCTTTTCGTATCTCAGCGGTTGGCTGATGGTGTCGGGGGCGGGGTTTTAAAAAACGCGCGCTGGAGGAGACGAAGCTTCCTCTGCCAGTTTGTCTCTCAATAAAACCTTCAGCATGCAGGCTGGAGTAGGCCGCTTCAATGGTATCCCGGGAAACGCTGAGAGACGCCGCAAGAGCACGTGAAGCCGGAAGGGCCTTGCCATGAGAAAGTATCCCTTCCAGTATCAGCGTCCGTATAGCTCTCTGGATCCTTTCATGAAGCGGTAGGGATCCATGAGCGGGGTCGATAATCCATGCCTTGACCGTTTCAAGCTGCGCGTGCTTAAACATTACGTTGTCCACTTTTCCTCTGCGTCTCTTGATTCTAAAGCAATAGTGCCTGTAGCAGGATGAAAAATTGGTCTGCCTTCATGATGAAAATTGGCGGGGCAAAACATGCCATTCAGCGAATACACTCTTACTGAAACGAATAACGGATAAGCAAAGAGGCACTATGAACGCTATGAGCGTAACAATTGAGGCAGTAAAAGAACGTGATTTTGCAAGCTGGATGCCGCTATGGGGAAAATATCAGGCGTTTTACAATGTCGATCTGTCTGGGGCAATTACTGAACGAACCTGGCAACGATTTTTCAGCCCCGTTGAGCCGCTATTCTGCGTGGTGGCACGATGTAATGGAGACGTCGTGGGCTTTGCGCATTATCTTTTTCATCGCTCGACCTGGGCTGAGAACGATTACTGCTACCTCGAAGACTTATATGTCTGCGATGCTGCCAGGGGCAAACACATCGGTAAACAGTTAATAGAATATGTTCAGAGAGAGGCCAGAAAACATCACGCCAGCCATCTTTACTGGCATACGCATGAAGCTAATTATCGCGCGCAACGATTATACGACTGGATTGCGAAAAAAAGCGGGATGATTGAATATCGTATGCACGTCAGATAATTCCCTTTGCTGAAGCTATGCCCCTTAAAATGTTACGGGGCATTATTCAGGGGAAAACAGGCATGTCTTTATGATTTAGCCTGTAAAAGTATCGCCATCAGCCCCGGAAAGCGGGTATCCAGATCGTCTCTTCGCAATGAAATCATGTTTTCGCGTCCCTGCGGACGCTGCCAGATGACTCCGCTGTCGCGCAGTACGCGCCAGTGATGGGTCATCGTGGACTTCACCACATCTTCCGGGCGCAGCGCGTTACAGCTGAGTTCGCTGCCATCTGCCAGCCGGCGAATTATCGCAAGCCGGAGCGGGTTGCCGAGGGCAAATAGCACATTTTCCAGCAGTATTTGTTCAGTTTCAGGGTGGTTTGGGATCATCGTTTTCCTGCGTATGGTGTCAGATTGAGCTATATCAACAATAGGTCAACCATTAAAAAATAGTTCGATAATACTCGTACAATAGGACTATTATAGCAAACGAACGAATGCACGACCATCCTGGTCGTCACAGACAAGTCATAAGACTTAAGGAAATATCATGCCCCGACCCATCCCTCTCGAACGTTATCGCAACATCGGTATCTCCGCGCATATCGATGCCGGTAAAACCACCACCACCGAGCGCATCCTCTTTTATACCGGGATGAGCCACAAGCTGGGTGAAGTACACGATGGCGCGGCAACCACAGACTGGATGGCGCAGGAGCAAGAGCGCGGGATCACGATTACCTCGGCGGCCGTCAGCTGCTTCTGGCCGGGTATGGACAGAGGATATGAACCGCACCGGATCAACATCATCGACACCCCGGGGCACGTGGATTTCACCATTGAGGTGGAACGTTCCATGCGCGTGCTTGACGGCGCCGTGATGGTGTATGACTCCGTGGGCGGCGTGCAGCCGCAGTCGGAAACCGTCTGGCGTCAGGCCAATAAATATCACGTTCCGCGTCTGGCCTTCGTTAACAAAATGGACCGTCCGGGTGCCGATTTCTTCCGCGTCGTGCGGATGATGCAGGAACGCCTGAAGGCCAATCCGGTGCCGATTGTCATCCCGGTAGGTGCAGAAGATCGTTTCACCGGCGTGGTGGATTTCATCAAGATGCGCACTATTCTGTGGGACGATGCGACTCAGGGCATGGTGTTTACCTATGCGCCCGTGCCGGATGATTTAGTCAGCACCGCCCAGGAGTGGCGTGAAAAAATGGTCTCTGCGGCTGCGGAAGCCAGCGATGAACTGATGGACAAATACCTGGAAACGGGCGATCTGTCGGAAGCGGAAATCATCAAAGGGTTGCGTATTCGCACTATCTCGGGCGAAATCCAGCCGATGCTATGCGGCAGCGCGTTCAAAAACAAAGGCGTGCAGCGCATGCTCGATGCGGTGATTGAGCTTATGCCGTCGCCGCTGGACGTGCCTGCTATTGATGGCGTGGATGAAAAAGGGCAGCACGCGGAGCGTCATCCGAGCGATGATGAGCCGTTCTCGGCCCTGGCATTCAAGCTGATGAGCGACCCGTACGTTGGTCAACTGACCTTTATCCGCGTGTACTCTGGCGTGCTGCGTAAAGGCGACGCGGTGTATAACCCGGTGAAAGGGAAGAAAGAGCGTATCGGGCGTATCGTGCTGATGCATGCCAACGATCGTCACGAGGTGGACGAACTGCGCGCCGGGGATATCGCGGCCTGCGTGGGGCTGAAAGACGTGACCACCGGTGACACGCTCACCGATCCGAACGCCGTCATTACGCTTGAGCGCATGGAGTTCCCGGATCCGGTGATTTCGCTGGCGATTGAGCCGAAAACCAAAGGCGATCAGGAGAAAATGGGGATCGCGCTGCAGCGTATGGCGGCGGAAGATCCATCTTTCCGCCTGCATACTGACGAAGAGTCCGGCCAGACCATTATCTCCGGGATGGGTGAGCTACATCTTGAGATCATCGTCGACCGCATGAAGCGTGAGTTTGGCGTCGAAGCGAACATTGGTCGTCCGCAGGTAACCTACCGCGAAACCCTGCGTAAAACGGTGAAGGATATCGAAGGCAAATTTGTCCGTCAGTCCGGCGGCAAAGGGCAGTACGGCCATGTGGTGCTGAGCCTGGAGCCGCTGGAGCCTGGAAGTGGTTTTAAATTTGAAGATGCCACTAAGGGCGGCGTGGTTCCGCGCGAGTATATTCCGTCCGTTGAGAAAGGGCTGCGGGAAGCGATGAACAGCGGAGTGCTGGCGGGCTATCCGGTTGTAGACGTCAAAGCGACGCTGACGTTTGGCTCGTATCATGACGTTGACTCCTCGGAGATGGCGTTCCGCATGGCGGCGATCCTCGGCTTTAAAGAGGGCGCCCGCAGGGCGGACCCGGTGATCCTTGAGCCGATCATGCATGTGGAGGTGGAAACGCCGGAAGAGTACGCCGGTAACATCATGGGCGATCTCTCTTCCCGTCGCGGTATGGTGCAGGGGATGGCGGAGCAGTACGGAAGCCAGATTATTCGCGCTGACGTGCCGCTGGCAGAGATGTTTGGCTATGCCACGACATTGCGCTCGATGTCCCAGGGACGCGCGACGTATACGATGGAGTTCCATCATTTTGCGGAAGCCCCGCGGAATGTTGCGGATGAAATTATTGCGCGTCGTGCGAAGTAATACGGTCACCCTCTCCCAATTGGGGGAGGGTTTTCTCAATCCAGCGCCTTCACCATTTTCCCGCTCGCCACAAACGTCCCGGCCCCAAGATGATGCAGGGTATTCAGCTTATCCCCGTCAAACTGCCAGCGTCCGGCGACAAACGCGCGTTCATCGGCTGCCGCTGAAACCACTTCACCAAACAGCGTATCGTATTTTTCTGCCGCGGAGGTGACGGGTAGTAACCGACACTCCATCCACGCCAGACATTTTTCTTCAATCACCGGCAGGCCGAGCGCAGGGCCGTTCACCACCGGGATCCCATAGCAGTTGAATTTGTCCTCGTCGCGCCCGCTGACGCTACCGACCGCGTATGTCCAGTTTGCCGCCGCCACGCCGGGGATGACGATGCCAAACTTCCCGCTGCGCTCGATCAGCTCGCGTGACCAGGTACTTTTATCCACGACGATCGCGATGCGCGGCGGCTCAAACTCAACGGGCATTGACCATGCGGCGGCCATCACGTTACGTCTGTCGAGGCTTTCATCCCGACTGGTGATAAGCACAGTAGGGCCGTGGTTCAGCAGACGGCTGGCATGACGTAATTCAACAGGGCGAAAGTGGCTCATAGGATCTCCTCATCTACACCGATGATTATGGCGAAAAAGCACGTAAATCAAAGTGAGTGCATAAAATTAGTTTATAAACAGAACATCACAATCAAAGGAAACTGATGCATGTCCCCATTCCTGACCGCCTATTTCGCCCGCATCGGCTGGACGCAGCCGACACAGGTGGATATCGATACCCTGCGCGCGCTGCATTTACTTCACAACTGTGCGATCCCTTTTGAGAATATCGATGTCGTTCTGCCACGCGAAATCCAGCTTGACGATCGGTGCCTCGTTGACAAGCTGGTCACCGCACGTCGCGGAGGCTACTGCTTTGAGCAAAACGGCCTGTTCGAGCGCGTATTGCGTGAGGTCGGATTTACGGTGCGCAGCGTGCTGGGACGCGTGGTATTAGCGAGTCCGCCGCAAATGCCGCCGCGCACGCATCGCCTGCTGCTGGTTGAGCTTAACGGTGAGCGCTGGATAGCCGATGTCGGGTTTGGTGGCCAGACGCTGACGGCGCCGATTCGCCTGCTCGCTAATGAAGAACAGGAGACGCCGCACGGCCTGTACCGTCTGCTGAGCGAGGGCAACGACTGGGTGCTGCAGTTCCGTCACCACGAGCACTGGCAGTCGATGTACCAGTTTGACCTGACTACGCAGTATTTCAGCGATTACGTGATGGGGAATTTCTGGTCGGCGCACTGGCCGCAGTCGCATTTCCGTCATCATCTGCTGATGTGTCGCCATCTGCCGGACGGCGGCAAGCTGACGCTGACCAACTTCAACTTTACCCACTGGCAGAATGGCCATGTGGAGGAGCAGATCCATTTGCCGGATGCCGAGGCGCTTTATCAGCTGATGCAGGAACGCTTTGGACTGGGCGTTGACGATGCAAAACACGGATTTTCCCTGGCGGAGCTAACGGCGGTAATGGCGGGCTTTGATACACATCCTCAGGCCGGGAAATAATGCGCAAAGAGGGGGCTGTTGGCCCCCGACAACTTCACTTCTGAGACGGGGGAGTAAATAACTCGAGGGTGATTAATTTATCCAGATGATTGTTAAACGCGGTTTCATCCATTTCGGGCATGTTTAAGATATACATCCCGTCAAGACCGCATACCAGGCCAATCAAGCGCCAGGCGATATTTTCCGCCCGATCGCCAGGACGAAATACCCCGGCCTCTGTTCCCGCACAGATCAGCGCCACCGTTTCCTGATGCCACATCTCCATGGTCATCACATAGGCGCCTTTGATATCGGCATCGCGGCTGGCCAAGATCTGCGCTTCGCGCCACAGGCGAATATAGGGCTCGAACCTGCCGTCATCGCTGCCGAGCATGGCATGAAGCTGCTCCCGCCATCCGGCCTGTTTACCCGCGACATCCGCATCTAACAGCTCGCGAATTAACCGTACGAAGGCCAGCGATTTTAGCTCTCCGCCGGAGGTAAAATGGTGGTGAACCTGTCCGGTCGCAACCCCGGCTTCAGCTGCAACGCGGCGTACCGTCATTGCCGCCAGTCCTTCAGCCAGCGCCACGCGCATGGCGGCCTGTAAGATGGCTTCGCGCCGTTCATCCTTGCTCAGATATCGCATCGTTACTCACTCTCAATGGGAACGAAACGAGTGTAACAAAAAGCTGGACACGCGTTCAACTTTGCGTAGGATCGCAATCTGGACATGTGTCCAGGTTTAAAATGAAAAGGAAATTTATGTTTCGTCAGTGGTTAGCGTTAGTGATTATCGTGCTGGTGTATATCCCGGTCGCGATTGACGCGACGGTGCTGCACGTGGCGGCGCCAACATTGAGCATGACGCTGGGCGCCAGCGGTAACGAATTATTGTGGATCATCGATATCTACTCGCTGGTGATGGCGGGTATGGTGCTGCCGATGGGCGCCCTGGGGGACCGGATTGGTTTTAAACGACTGCTCATGATTGGCAGCACGCTGTTTGGCCTGTCGTCGCTGGCGGCAGCGTTTGCCCCTTCAGCAGGATGGCTGATCGCGGCGCGCGCCTCGCTGGCGATCGGTGCTGCAATGATCATTCCTGCCACCCTGGCTGGGATCCGCACGCTGTTTACCGACGCGAAAGATCGCAACATCGCGCTCGGCGTCTGGGCGGCGGTCGGTTCCGGCGGGGCGGCGTTTGGCCCGCTGATCGGCGGTATGCTGCTGGAGCATTTTTACTGGGGATCGGTGTTTTTAATCAACGTGCCGATTGTGCTGGTGGTGGTTTCGCTGGCCGCGCGTTTTGTCCCTCCTCAGCAGGGACGACCGGAGCAGCCGCTGAATATCAGCCATGCCATCATGCTGATCGTGGCGATTTTGCTGCTGGTCTACAGCGCCAAAACCGCGCTAAAAGGCGCGCTGTCGCCGTGGCTGGTGGCTTCCGCGCTGGTGAGCGGCTCGGTGCTGCTGTTTATCTTCGTGCGTATTCAGCTTCGCGCCCGCGTACCGATGATCGACATGCGCCTGTTCTGTCACCGCATCATTCTGAGCGGCGTGGTGATGGCGATGACCGCCATGATTGCCCTGGTCGGGTTTGAGCTGCTGATGGCCCAGGAGCTGCAGTTTGTTCACGGCTTTACGCCGTTTGAAGCGGGCATGTTTATGCTGCCGGTGATGGTCGCCAGCGGGTTCAGCGGGCCGATCGCGGGCGTGCTGGTTGGGCGTTTGGGGCTACGCATCGTCGCGGCCGGCGGCATGGGGCTCAGCGCCGTCAGCTTTATCGGCCTGTCGACGCTCGACTTCAGCACGCAGCAGTGGCAGGCGTGGGGGCTGATGGTGCTGCTCGGCTTCAGTGCCGCCAGCGCGCTGCTGGCCTCGACCTCGGCAATTATGGCTGCCGCGCCGAAGGAGAAAGCCGCCGCCGCAGGGGCGATTGAAACCATGTCCTATGAGCTGGGGGCCGGGTTGGGGATTGCGATCTTTGGCCTGCTGTTGACCCGCAGCTTCTCGGCGTCGATTGAGCTGCCGCAGGGGCTGAACGCCTCGCTCGTCGACAAAGCCTCGTCATCGATTGGTGAAGCGATGAAGGTGGCGCAGAACCTGACGCCGTCTTTGGCTGAGCCGGTGATTGAGGCGGCGAAAAGCGCGTTTATTACGTCCCACAGCGTGGCGCTGGGCAGCGCGGGCGGAATGCTGCTGTTGCTGGCAGTGGGGATCTGGTTTAGCCTGGCGAAGGCCAATCCGCAGTAAACAGCGCAGTAAAACAGGGCGAGCGGTTGGCGCGGGCGGGGCTGATGGGCTATGTTTTTTACAGGATTATCTGACTCTTGCTGGAAAATATGAGCTCTCGCCACAGCAGTGATGCGTCCCAACCGCTTTCCCGGTTAACCCTGCTTGCGGGGGGCGCGCTGGGCGTCGTTTTTGGTGATATCGGCACCAGCCCGCTTTATACCTTCCGGACGGTGCTTTCGCTCTCAGAGCATGACCCTACGCCAGGCGTCATCCTGGGCCTGCTCTCTCTTATTACCTGGACGCTTATCCTGGTGACCTCCATCAAGTATGCCGCCTTCGCCATGCGAATTGATAATCATGGTGAGGGAGGCATTATGGCCCTGATGTCGCTTCTGGTGGAAAAAGGCAAAGGCGGTCGCTGGGTCATTTTTGCTGCCCTCATAGGCGCCGCGTTAATTTACGGAGATGGCGCGATAACCCCAGCCATCTCCGTGCTTTCCGCTCTGGAAGGGCTGGAGATGGTCATTCCGGAGTCCCAGCCGTACATATTACCCCTGACGGTGGCGGTGTTGCTGGCGCTGTTCCTGATCCAGCCTTTTGGTACCGCCCGCATAGGGAAGATATTTGGCCCGGTAATGGCGCTGTGGTTTCTGGCGATTGCGGTCCTGGGCGTGCGGGGGATTGTTCAGCACCCCTCGGTATTGCTGGCTCTCAATCCTGCGTACGGCATCGCGTTTTTGTTTTCGAACGGGTACACCAGTTTCCTGGTCCTGGGCGGCGTATTTCTCTGCGTGACGGGGGCCGAGGCGCTGTATGCCGACATGGGGCATTTTGGTAAAAAGCCCATCTGGCTTGCCTGGTACGGCATCGTCTTTCCTTCGCTGCTGCTCAACTATACTGGTCAGTCAGCGCTGATTCTGGCCGGTGCCGACAGCAAACAAAATCTATTCTATACGCTCTGTCCGCCAGCCCTGCAGGTACCGCTCATCATTCTTGCCGCGCTGGCGACGATCATCGCCAGTCAGGCGATTATTACCGGCGCTTTTTCCATGACGCGTCAGGCGATTCAGCTCGGCTGGCTACCTCGATTACGCATCAAGCAGACGGCGGCAGAAAGCTACGGTCAAATTTATATCGGGATAATCAACTGGCTGCTGATGGTAGTAACCATCGGGCTGGTGGTGTTCTTTAAATCCTCAGATAAGCTTGCCGCGGCGTACGGCATTGCCGTGTCATTAACCATGCTGATGACTACGGGGCTGTTGTTTGTGGCGATGCGGGAAGTATGGCGCTGGAGCCTGGCCAGCAGCGCGGTTATTGCCCTCTGTTTTCTGGTAATTGATGCCACATTCTTATTTGCCAATCTGATAAAGGTCCTGGAAGGCGGCTATATACCGCTGCTGATGGCCGCAGCGATTTGTACGGTGATGCTGATTTGGCACCGCGGCGTTAAGGCGGTATCCGCATCGGTGGGCGAGAAGGGCGTCAGCGTGGATGCGTTCTTTGCCCAGCTACAGCAAAAGACGGTGCCCAGAGTGGCGGGATCTGCCGTCTTTTTGACCCGCACGCAGAACAATATCCCGCCGGTAATGCGCTGGCACGTCGCGCGAAACCGGGCGCTACAGCAGGACGTGTTGTCGCTGACCATTGATATTCTCAACGTGCCCTACGTCGGGGAAGAGCAGCGCATCAGGGTAGAGCAGCGCGCGCCGGGCTACTGGCACGGCGTGGCGCAGTATGGCTTTATGGAACACCCGGACATCCCGCGTTTGTTGCAGGGCGTCAGCGAGATTAACGCGCTTTTCGCCACCGATGACGCCACCTGGTATGTCGGGCATGAAACCATTGTGGCAGGCGAAGGCGGGTCCGGTATGGCGGCCTGGCAACGGCACATATTTGCCTTCATGAAGCGCAACTGCACGCACGTCATCAACCACTACCATCTTCCCAGCGATCGGGTGGTTGAAATTAGCCGACGCGTTGCCGTCTAGTGTCGCTCGCGCCGTTCTAGCTCTCCTGGGCCGCGGACAGGACGCTGTGCAACAGCACGTTCGCCCCTTTCTCGGACCACTCAGGGAGGATCCTCTCCGCTTCGTTATGGCTGACGCCTTTCACGCAGGGGATAAAGATCATGCTGGCGGGCGCAATTTTGCTGACATAGCAGGTGTCGTGTCCCGCACCCGAGACCATCGGTTCCGACGAATAGCCCAGTTCCGCCACGGCCTTCTCCGAACGCGCCAGGCATTCGGCATCAAACGCGATGGGCGCGTAGTCAAAAATGCGTTCAACGAGAGCCGACACGCCGCGCAGGCTCAGGCTTTCAGCCACCTTATGCAGCGCCGCCTCCATGGCTTCCAGCGCCGCCTGCGCCGGATGGCGAAACTCCACGCTGCATACCACGCGAGACGGCACGACGTTGCGCGAGTTTGGCGTAACCTGCGCCATACCGATCGTCGCACGTCCGTCCGGCGCATGCCGATAGCCGATATCTTCCACCTTCAACGCCAGCTCCGCGAAGGCGGTCAGCGCGTCGCGGCGGCTGTGCATCGGCGTCGTTCCTGCATGGGCGGCAAATCCGTCCAGCGTCAGAGTAAACCAGCGCTGGCCCATGGCCGCGCGGACGAGCCCGATATCCAGACCTTCGTCTTCCAGAATCGGGCCCTGTTCGATGTGCAGCTCGTAGCAGGCGTGAACCGGAAACGCGCGGGCAGGGGCTTCACCCCGGTAGCCGATGTTATTCAGGGCTTCACCTACGGTGATACCGTCGATATCCGCGCGGGCATGGGCGTAGGCTTCGCTAAATTGCCCCGTCCAGACCCCTGATGAGAGCATGGCTGGCGTAAAGCGCGCGCCTTCTTCGTTAGTCCAGTTCACCAGCACAACGTCACGCTCGGTCTCAACGTTATTATCGTTAAGGGTTCGCAGCAGCTCCAGCCCGGCCAGCACGCCGTAAACACCGTCGTAGTTCCCTCCCAGCGGTTGGGTATCCACGTGCGAACCGGTCATGACTGGGGCAAGCTGCGGTTTTTTCCCGGCGCGGCGGATAAACATATTGCCCATGCTGTCGACGTCACAGGTAAAACCGGCATCCAGCGCCCAGTCGCGCAGCAGGTTGCGCGCAATACGATCTTCCTCGCTCAATGCCAGACGGGTGACGCCACCGGCGGGCGTGCCGCCGATCTGCGCCATCATCTCAAGCGTTGACCACAGCCTTTCGGCGTTGACGCGGATCATGTCTTGTCCTTACTGCTGCGGTAGCGGAAATCACAGCACGCGCCGCCCTGCATAATGGTGGTGGTGCGGGTTAGCTCTACGTCGGGCGCATAGCCAACGATAAATTTTTCATCGCGCGCGCAGGAGAGCAGGTGACCAATCTCGCCCAGCCCCATCTCGTGATACATCTCCGCGTAGCGACAGCGGGTGACGTTGTAGTTGTACTGCTGGTCGTCGGCGTCGATCACCTTGACCTCCAGGGCATTATCTTTCTCCCACAGATACTGCAGGGCGATAAAGCTTTTTACGTCCGCGCCGTTGGGTTCTTTGCTGGCAAACGCTTTGCCTGCGTCAATTGCGGCCTGCTCAATAGCCTCGCCAATCACCGCCTGGGCGCGGGCTTTCCCTATCTCGCGCACCAGGATTTCATAAATTGGCTTAATAATTTCGGCTTCAATTTTGCGGCGGGCGAGAATGCCCAGCTCGTTATTATCACTCATCACATTGCCTCGCTGCGTTACTTCGCTTTTGTGCCACCCAGCACGGTCTGCGGCTGCCATTTGCCGTCGACAACCTTATAGACCGTGAACGACGGCGATTTCAGGTTACCTTCTTTATCAAATGCGATCTGTCCGGTGACGCCGGAATAGCTGATGGCGCGCAGGGCTGGCAGATAGTCTGAGGGCTCAACGGAGTTTGCTTTTTCCATCGCCGCAACCAGCACGCGGGTGGCGTCATAGGCGAATGGGGCGTGCAGTTCGATATGGGTGTGGTAGCGCGCCTGATAGGCCTGTTCAAACGCTTTGCCACCCGGCATCTGGTCAACGGGCAGGCCCGGCTCCAGAGCGACCACGCCTTCTCCTTCTTTCTGTGCCAGCTGCAGGAACGTCTGGCTGACGAATCCGCCTGCGCCCATCAGCGTGGCATTCATGCCCAGCTGTTTGATGCGACGGGCCAGCGGAGCGGCCTGGCTGTCGACGCCGCCGAAGAAGATCAGATCGGCGTTTTTACTGCGGATGGCGGTCAGCACGGCGCTGAAATCAACCGTTTTGTCATCCACGTACTGACGATCGACAATTTTCACGCCCTGCGCTTCAAGCGATTTTATAAACTGGTCTGCCAGACCCTGACCGAATGCGGTACGGTCGTCGATCACCGCAATGCGTTTGGCTTTCAGGGTATTTACCGCGTACTGGCCGGCGAGCTGGCCGCCGTCATCGTCGTGGCCCATCACGCGGAAGCTGGTGTCAAAACCCTGTTTGGTATAGGCGTGACCGGTCGCGACCGGTGCCACCTGTGCGATGCCCGCATCGTGATAAACGCGGGCCGCTGGAATGCTGGTGCCGGTGTTCCAGTGACCGACCACGCCCGCCACGCCGCTGTCCACCAGACGCTGTGCGACGGCTACGGCGTTGCGCGGGTCGGACTGATCGTCTTCGGACTGCAGCTTGAAGGTCACAGCTTTGCCACCGATGGTCGGGTGCTGCTTGTTAATGTCGTCAATTGCCAGCTGCGCGCCGTTCTCCAGATCTTTACCGATACGGGCAGACGGGCCGGTCAGCGGCCCCGCCAGACCGATGACCACGGTTTCACCGTCGGCGGCCCACGCGGACGTGGAGGCAAAACTACCGAGCAGAATAGCGGCGCTGAGCGCACTGATTTTTACTGTTTTCATGGTATGTCCCTGATGTTGGCTGGTGTTGTTAAACGGGCATTTCGCCCAAATAAATCTGTGCAATCTGGTCGTCATCGAGCAGCGCTGTCGATTCGCCATGATGAACAATGCTACCGCTGTCCATCACCCACGCGCTGTCGGTGACTTCCAGCGCGAGACGGGCGTTTTGTTCGATGAGCAGCAGGGCGACTCCGCGCTCGCGCAGCCCGGCGATGACGGCAAAAATGTTCTCGACCATCTTCGGGGCAAGGCCCATCGACGGTTCGTCGAGGATCAGCAGGCGCGGGCGGCTGAGCAGGGCGCGGTTAAGGGCCAGCAGCTGTTGCTCACCGCCGGACAGCAGACCGGCAAGCTGATGCTGGCGTTCGCCCAGGCGCGGGAAGCGCTCGAACACCTCGTTCATCTCACGCTTAACGGTGACAGTGTCACGCCTGAGCCAGGCGCCCATCTGCAGGTTTTCCAGTACCGTCATGCGGGAGAAGATCCCGCGGCCCTCCGGGACCATCACCAGTCCGTCGCGAAGCAGGGTCTCCGGGCTCTGTTTACGCACCGCTTTACCGCTGAATTCAATACTGCCGATAAAGCTTTCCAGCCCGGTAATGGCGCGCACGGTGGAGCTTTTCCCCGCGCCGTTCGCACCGATCAGCGTAGCCTGTTCGCCCTCGCGCAGGGTAAAGGAGACATCGCGTACGGCCTGAATTCCGCCGTAATGCACGTCCAGACGTTCCACCTTCAGCAATTCAGACATGTGCGTTGCCTCCAAGCCAGGCTGCGATTACCGCCGGGTCGCGCCGCACGCTTTCCGGCGTGCCGCTGGCGAGCGTTTTGCCGTAATCAAGCACCGTCAGTCGATCGCAGATGCCCATCACCAGCTTGACGTCATGTTCAATCATCAGCAGGGTTTTGCCGTCATCGCGGATGCGGATGAGCAGTTCGCCGAGCGCCACTTTTTCCGCCGCGTTCATCCCGGCGGCGGGCTCGTCCAGCGCCAGCAGCAGCGGATCCGTTGCCAGCGCGCGGGCGATTTCAAGGCGACGCTGATGACCATAGGCCAGATCGCAGGCGCGATAGTGGGCGAACTGCGCAATGCCGGTGTACTCCAGCCAGTGCCAGGCCAGTTCGCGGGTCTGCTTTTCTTCCTCGCGAGCGCGTTTGTGGCGGCTCAGCGCGGCCCACAGACCGTTACGGGTGCGCACGTGGCGGCCCACCATCACGTTTTCCAGCACCGACATCTCGTTGAAGAGGCGAACGTTCTGGAAGGTGCGCGCAATTCCTGCGGCGGTGACTTTCTCAATGTGTTTTGGAAAATAGGGCTTATCGGCAATGGAAAATTCGCCGCTGTCCGCCGGATAAAGCCCGGTGATCAGGTTAAAACAGGTGGTTTTTCCCGCCCCGTTAGGACCAATCAGGCCGTAGATCTCGCCCTTGTTCACGGTAATGGAAACGTCATCCACGGCGGTAAGGCCGCCGAAGCGTTTTGTCATGTTGCGTACGGTTAACAGGCTCATGCTTTCGCCTCCTTGTGGCGTACCGGCCAGATCCCGGACGGGCGCACCAGCATCACCAGCACCAGTGCCAGACCGTAAAACAGCTGACGCAGTACTTCCGGGTCAATCAGCACCGTACCGAACAGCGCCTGCTGAACCGGCGCTGCCTGGCTGCGCAGCAGTTCCGGCAGGGCGGTAAGCAGTACCGCGCCGAGGATCACCCCCGGAATGTGCCCCATACCGCCCAGCACCACCATCGCCAGTACGGCAATGGATTCCTGTAACGTGAAGGATTCCGGCGAGACAAATCCCTGAAACGCGCCGAAAAGCGCACCCGCTACGCCGCCAAAGGAGGCCCCCATCGCAAAGGCGAGCAGCTTATAGTTACGCACGTTGATGCCCATCGCGCGGGCCACATCTTCATCCTCGCGGATGGCGTGCCAGGCGCGGCCAATACGGGAATGCTGCAGGCGCAGGCAGACAAAAATAATCGTCACAATCACCAGCATCAGCAGGTAGTACCACAGCCACAGGGCAGGCACTTTGAAACCAAACCAGTGGTATACGCCGCTAAACTTCAGGCCGAACAGGTTCAGCGTATCCACTCCGGTTATGCCCTTTGCGCCGTTGGTGATGTTCACCGGACGGTCGAGGTTGCGCATCAGGATGCGGATGATTTCGCCAAAGCCGAGGGTCACTATCGCCAGGTAGTCTCCGCGTAGCTTCAGCGTGGGCGCTCCCAGTAAAATGCCGCAGACGGCAGCGACGAGCGCAGCCAAAGGAATAATCAGCAGATATGACGTGTGCAGCCCGTCCGGGAACCAGACGCCGAGAACAGGAAACACCTCCAGCAGGTGTGGGGAGGCCATCAGCGCAGCGAGATAAGCGCCAACCGCGTAAAAGGCGATAAAGCCCATGTCCAGCAGGCCGGTATAGCCCACCACAATATTGAGCCCCAGAGCCAGCATGATGTAGAGCAGGGCGAAGTCGATAACGCGCACCCAGTAGTTGCCGCCAAGCTGCGTGGCCACCACGGGAGCAACCAGCAGCGCGAGGCAGAACAGGCTCATGCCTGACCAGAATTTGCGCGTCGTCGCCGGAGTCTGGAGTTGAAGTGTTGTCATGGTATTCCTTACGCCCTTTGCGCCACGCGCTCGCCCAGCAGGCCAGCCGGACGGAAGACCAGCACCAGAATCAGCACCATAAAGGCAAAGACATCCTGATAGTTGCTGCCAAATACGCCGTGGGTCAGTTCACCCAGGTAGCCCGCGCCCAGCGCTTCGATAATGCCGAGCAGTATCCCGCCGATCATGGCGCCACGAATGTTGCCAATGCCCCCCAGCACGGCGGCGGTAAAGGCCTTGATCCCGGGCAAAAAGCCCATCGAGAAGCTGGCGTTGCCGTAGTTGCTCGCCATCATTACGCCTGCCAGCGCGGCGAACACGCCGCCAATGGCAAACGTCAGGGTGATAATGGCGTTTGGGTTAACCCCCATCAGCGTGGCCACGCGCGGGTTTTCCGCCACGGCGCGCATGCCGCGCCCCAGACGGGTGTATTCCACCAGCAGCCACAGCCCGGTCATCACAGCCAGTGCCAGCGCCACGGTGACAATTCCGGTAACGGTCACGATGGCGGGCGGGTGCGCTTCGCTGCCGGACGTGACGGCGATAGGGTCCATCGGCAGGATCTGCGGGAACATCAGCGGGTTGCGCGTCCAGATAATCATCGCCACGGTTTGCAGCAGGACGGAGACGCCGATACCCGAGATCAGTGGCGCCAGGCGCGGTGCGTTGCGCAGTCGACGGTAGGCAAAGCGTTCAACGGCCATTGCCAGCACGGCGCAAACGGCCATGGCAATCACCAGGGCAACGCCAAGCTGCAACAGCAGCGGCATTTGTGGAAAGGTGGTATTCAGGGCGTTTATGGCGGAGAGCGTGGTGAGCGCACCGACCATCAGAATATCGCCGTGAGCAAAGTTAATAATGCGCAAGATGCCATACACCATGGTATAGCCCAGCGCGATCAGCGCGTAGATGCTGCCCAGCATCACACCGTTGATCAGTTGTTGTATGAGTGTATCCAACGTCTGTACCCGCAAAGTGCTCGTTCTGCGGCTACCATCCAATAAATGAATTAAATTGTAAAATACGCATCTATTATTTCTTATGATAAATAAATATTGTTTTATCTTTATGATTTATATGAAGATAGTTAATTCCTGTTTTTGGGTGAAAAGCCTAAAGAAATCAACATATGAATAAAACAGAACAATTGGCGAGCCTGACGGCGTATGCAGAAAACCGACTGGCAAACGATCCGCCGCTTCGGGCCGTACGTGCGTTCGAGGCCATCGCCCGGCTGGGCAGCGTCACGCTGGCCGCGCAGGAGCTGGACATCTCTCCGTCGGCCGTTAGCCATCAGCTCAGGGTGCTTGAAGGGTATCTGCAAATGCCGCTCACGGAGCGTCAGGGGCGCAGGCTGGTGCTGAGCCAGCACGGGCGGGAATATTACCGCTCTATCCGCGCGGCGTTTAACGTGCTGCGCCAGGCGACGGAGCACCTGGCGCAGCAGGCGCAAACGCGTCAGGTTACCATCAGCCTGATCCCACTTTTTGGTATGGGGTGGTTTATCCCACGTTTGCCTGCGTTTATGCGCGCCAATCCGCAAACCGAGATCAACGTGGTGTATGCCAACCATCGTAACTATCTGAGCGACGCGTCGGATATGTCGATTCGTTTTGGCAACGGGCAGTGGGCGGGCTATCAAAGCGAAAAGCTGATTTCCGGTCAGATGGTCCCGGTGTGCAGCCGCGCGTTTTTGCGCATTCACGGCCATATCGACACGCCCGAGCAACTGCTGCAAATGCCGCTGCTGCACGATGAGGAGCGCAGCACATGGGCGCAGTGGTTTGTACAACAGGGGGTGAAGCGCCCCGTGCGCCGCAGCGGTCCGATGTTTGAGGATGGTCTGCTGACGCTGGCGGGCGTTCAGGCTGGTCTGGGGTGTGCGTTAATGCGTGAGCCGCTGATTGCGCCTTATCTTGAGAGCGGCGAACTGGTGAAGATATTTGACCTGCCGATTGATGACGGGCGCGACTATTACCTCTGCGTGCGTACTGACTCAGAGATGACTGAAGACGGCAAGCTGCTGCAAAACTGGCTGCGTCGGGCGGCGGGTGGGGAGTCGTCTGGCGGGTAAAAGAGGGAGATAAAAAAAGCCAGCTTGTGCAGCTGGCTTTTGTACAGACAAGATTTAGAACTGGTAGGTCAGACCCAGCGCAACGATGTTGTCGGTACCGATGCCTGCCTGGCGAGTGAACTGGTTGTCGTCGAGCAGGTTGATTTTGTAATCCACGTAGGTGGACATGTTTTTGTTAAAATAGTAGGTCGTGCCAACATCGATGTATTTAACCAGATCCTGGTCGCCGAAGTTTTCGATGTCTTTACCTTTAGACTGCAGGTAGGCGATGGATGGACGCAGGCCAAAGTCGAACTGATACTGAGCCACAACTTCGAAGTTTTGCGCCTTGTTTGCAAAGCCGTAGATGTCGCTGCGATTACCGTTAGAGGTACCGAAGCGGGTTGCGTTATAGGTCTGAGAGTACTGTGCCGCGAGGTAAATGTTGTTCGCGTCGTATTTCACACCACCGCTGTATACTTCTGCGCGGTCGCCTTCACCGTATACGCCAGCCGCATTCTGGTCAGCGGTACGACGGGAAGAGGACATTGCACCACCTACGCTGAAGCCTTCGCCCAGATCGTAAGTCAGGGACGCGCCGTAGCCGTCACCGTTCTGGTTCAGCAGGCTGCGGCCGCTGGTGTTTTCACCGCTTACGCTGCCGTTTTTGCCCTGGTACTGCAGAGCAAAGTTCAGGCCGTCAACCAGACCAAAGAAGTCCTGGTTACGGTAGGTCGCAACGCCGTTAGCACGAGACTGCAGGAAGTTGTCGGCACCATAGGTGTCACCGCCGAATTCTGGCAGAACGTCGGTCCAGGAAGTCACGTCGTAAATTACGCCGTAGTTACGACCGTAATCAAAGGAGCCTGCTTCCGCGAACTTCAGACCTGCAAACGCCACACGGGTCCAGGACTGGTTGTCGCCTTCGTCTTTGTTACCCTGAATCTGGTATTCCCACTGGCCGTAGCCGGACAGCTGATCGTTAACCTGGGTTTCGCCCTTGAAGCCGATACGCATGTAGGTTTTATCGCCATCTGCGCCAGCGTCATCAGAGAAATAGTGCAGACCTGTTACTTTACCGTACAGATCCAGCTTGTTACCGTCTTTGTTGTAAATTTCGGCAGCGTTAACAACGCCTGCTGCCAGCATGGAAGTGACTGCCACTGCAACTAATTTAAGTTTCATCTTAAATATTCCTTATAATTTTTTTCAGTATTTCCTGAACCACTGTGAACGATTTCTAAACGAGGCTGTTCGTCAATGGCATGCTATTTTTAAGAATCTCGTAGTCTTATTTCAATAATAAGTTTCAAAATATTAGAGATAATTTTAATTAGTGTGATCACGATCGTGCGAGAAGGCGATTATTCAAACAATATGGCCGGAATTTATACGATTAATGGTTATTTAGTCAGTGGGATTATTGCTTTTAAGATAATTTCTGATGGTTTTAGTCTATTGCGTTATATTTCGCAATTTCCGATGGTTTGGCAGGGGGTATCGCCTGTTTCTCCTTAAAAACAATGGGTTGATTTAATTTTTCAACGTCTATTTCGTATATTCCATTAAAGCTGCCAGGGCTGAATTATTGCATGTAATGCTATGCAGAGCGTTAATGTTTATTACTGACTAATTTCACTGGGTTGTCAGTTTACGTCAACTCGCTTCAGGTGGCTTTACAGAAGGCGCTCAATATAAACCGAACTTAAACAGACGCTCTATTATTATGATAAATATTCTGAGGTGCGATCACATTTTAAATTTATGTTAATTATGTTGCCGGGTTGAAATTAACCCGGCCGTTGGAGAGGCGCTATTGTCTTGTTGCGTACCAGCAGAGCAACGACCCGGCGCAGACCATCAGCGCCCCTTGCCAGAACGAGAATGAAAGGGGAGAGCTTAGCACCGCGGCGGCAAGCGCGGCAGAGAGCACGGGGGTAAAATAGGATACGGCAGCCAGAACCGTGACGTTCCCGTGCAGAATGCCAATATTCCATGCGGCGTAACCAAACCCAAGCGCGATCCCGCACATGACGAGCTTCACCACCACCGGAAGCGTGAACACCATCTCGGGCTGATCGCTCAGAAAATATTTCACCCACAGGCTCAGCGCGGTCAGCAAAACAAACAGGGTAATACCGTTTTGTCCTTTCGCAAATTTGCTGGTTACCGTGCAGTAGGCAGCCCAGATAAAGGCCCCGGCGAACGCCAGCGTGTAGCTCAGGGGGCTGGATACAACATTGCGGGTTATTTCCTCAAGGTGTAATCCTTCTTCACCGCCCAATACCCAGCAGACGCCCAGCAGTGAAATGACCAGGCCGGGGATCACCCACAGGGTAGACTTTTGCCCGTTGAACAAAATCGCAAATACGATCGTCAGGCTTGGCCAAAGGTAATTCACCATACCGACTTCAATCGCCTGAGCGCGCGTCGCGGCATAGCCTAGCGACAGCGCCAGACATATTTCGTAGCTGACAAATAAAACGCTGCCGGCAATAAGATAGCGGAGTGAAAACCGCCTGATATCAGGAAATCCTACCGTCACCAGACACAGTAATCCGCTGAGGGTGTAGATCATTGCTGCACCGCCTACCGGGCCCAGTCCCTCACTCACGCTGCGAATAAGGCCGACCATGGTGCTCCATAACAATATCGCCGCCAGCCCAATAAGCGTTGCTCTCTTTCTGTCCATTACTTGGTCATCGCAATAAAAATCAAAGGAAAAATGTATCGTATTACGCCTGTTGCTGTCGTGAATTATTCTCTTAAACCGTTAATCAAAAAGGGGTAATGAAATGTTCCGGGGGTGACTATTAAGGGGGGGAAGGCAGATGACCTTGATTTGACGCAAAAAAATCAGGGGCTTTGCTGTTAGTTTGCGGCGCGAAATGTTTTCAGATAACGAGGACAACAATGGACGTCAGCCGCAGACAATTTTTTAAAATCTGCGCGGGCGGTATGGCCGGAACAACGGCAGCCATGCTGGGATTTGCCCCCAAAATGGCGCTGGCTCAGGCACGCAACTATAAGCTGCTGCGCGCGAAAGAGATCCGTAACACCTGCACATACTGCTCCGTGGGTTGTGGGCTTTTAATGTATAGCCTGGGCGATGGTGCGAAGAACGCCAGAGAAGCGATTTACCACATTGAAGGGGATCCGGATCATCCGGTGAGCCGCGGGGCGTTATGCCCGAAAGGGGCGGGGCTGCTGGACTACGTTCACAGCGAAAACCGCCTGCGCTACCCGGAATACCGCGCGCCGGGTTCTGATAAATGGCAGCGTATCTCCTGGGATGAGGCCTTCTCCCGTATAGCAGCGTTAATGAAAGCCGACCGCGATGCCAACTTTATTGAAAAGAACGCGCAGGGCGTAACGGTCAACCGCTGGCTTTCCACCGGGATGCTGTGTGCCTCTGCGGCCAGTAATGAAACCGGCATGCTGACGCAAAAGTTTGTGCGCTCGCTCGGCATGCTGGCGGTAGACAACCAGGCGCGCGTCTGACACGGACCAACGGTAGCAAGTCTTGCTCCAACATTTGGTCGCGGTGCGATGACCAACCACTGGGTTGATATCAAAAACGCTAACGTCGTGATGGTGATGGGCGGTAACGCCGCTGAAGCCCATCCGGTGGGGTTCCGCTGGGCGATGGAAGCGAAAAACAACAACGATGCGACGCTTATCGTCGTCGATCCGCGATTTACGCGTACGGCATCGGTGGCCGATATCTATGCGCCAATCCGCTCCGGCACGGACATTACGTTCTTGTCCGGCGTGCTGCTGTACCTGATCGAAAACAACAAAATCAACGCGGAATACGTTAAGCACTACACCAACGCGAACCTGCTGGTGCGGGATGATTTTGCCTTCGATGACGGGCTGTTTAGCGGCTATGACGCCGAAAAGCGCCAGTACGATAAAACGTCCTGGAACTATCAATTCGATGAAAACGGCTACGCGATGCGCGATGAAACGCTCACGCATCCGCGCTGCGTGTGGAACCTGCTAAAGCAGCACGTCTCCCGCTATACGCCGGACGTCGTGGAAAACATCTGCGGCACGCCGAAAGCGGACTTCCTGAAGGTGTGTGAGGTACTGGCCTCCACCAGCGCCGCCGACAGAACCACGACGTTTCTGTACGCGCTGGGCTGGACGCAGCACACCGTCGGCGCGCAGAACATCCGCACCATGGCGATGATCCAGCTGCTGCTCGGCAATATGGGGATGGCCGGTGGCGGCGTGAACGCGCTTCGCGGTCACTCCAATATTCAGGGCTTAACCGACCTTGGCCTGCTCTCGACCAGCCTCCCGGGCTACCTGACGCTGCCGTCTGAAAAACAGGCCGATCTGCAAACGTATCTTGAGGCCAATACGCCAAAAGCGACGCTGCCGGACCAGGTGAACTACTGGAGCAACTATCCGAAGTTCTACGTCAGCCTGATGAAATCCTTCTACGGCGATGCGGCGCAGAAAGAGAACGACTGGGGCTTTGAATGGCTGCCGAAGTGGGATCAGGCTTATGACGTCATCAAGTATTTCAACATGATGGATAAGGGCGACGTCACGGGGTATATCTGCCAGGGCTTTAACCCGGTAGCCTCTTTCCCGGACAAAAACAAAGTCGTTCGCAGCCTGAGCAAGCTGAAGTACATGGTCGTTATCGATCCGCTGGTGACCGAGACCTCCACCTTCTGGCAGAACCACGGGGAATCAAACGATGTCGATCCGGCGTCGATTCAGACCGAAGTGTTCCGCCTGCCGTCCACCTGCTTTGCGGAAGAGGACGGCTCCATTGCCAACTCCGGCCGCTGGCTGCAGTGGCACTGGAAAGGCCAGGATGCCCCTGGCGAAGCGCGTAACGACGGCGAGATCCTCGCCGGGATTTACCACCGCCTGCGCGAGATGTACCGCACCGAAGGCGGTAAAGGCGCGGAGCCGCTGCTGAAGATGAGCTGGAGCTACAAGCAGCCCGATCGTCCTGAGTCAGAGGAAGTCGCCAAAGAGAACAACGGCGTGGCGCTGGCGGATCTGTATGACCCGAGCGGCAACCTGGTGGCGAAAAAGGGCCAGCTGCTGAACAGCTTTGCGCTGCTGCGCGATGACGGCACCACGGCATCGTCGTGCTGGATCTACACCGGCAGCTGGACGGAGCAGGGCAACCAGATGGCCAACCGCGACAACGCCGACCCGTCCGGGCTGGGCAACACCCTGGGCTGGGCATGGGCGTGGCCGCTGAATCGTCGCGTGCTGTACAACCGTGCATCGGCGGATATTAACGGCAAGCCGTGGGATCCGAAACGCATGCTGATCCAGTGGAACGGGGCGAAATGGACGGGGAACGATATCCCTGACTACAACACCGCCGCGCCGGGCAGCAGCACCGGGCCGTTTATTATGCAGCCGGAAGGGCTGGGACGTCTGTTTGCTCTCAACAAGCTGGCGGAAGGGCCGTTCCCGGAGCACTACGAGCCGATGGAAACGCCGCTGGGCACGAACCCACTGCACCCGAACGTGGTCTCCAGCCCGGTGGTGCGTATCTACGAAGACGACGTCCTGCGCCTGGGCAAAAAGGACAAATTCCCGTATGTGGGAACGACCTACCGCCTGACCGAGCATTTCCATACCTGGACCAAGCACGCGCGGCTTAACGCTATCGCGCAGCCGGAACAGTTTGTGGAGATAAGCGAGACGCTGGCGAAGGCGAAAGGCATTGCCAACGGCGATCGCGTGAAGGTGAGCAGCAAGCGCGGCTTTATTCGCGCGGTGGCGGTGGTGACCCGTCGTTTGCAGTCGCTGAACGTGCATGGTCAGCAGGTGGAAACCGTCGGTATCCCGCTTCACTGGGGCTTTGAAGGCGTTGCGCAGAAAGGCTACATCGCCAATACCCTGACGCCAAACGTCGGGGATTCCAACTCGCAAACGCCGGAGTACAAGGCGTTTCTGGTCAACATCGAGAAAGCGTAAGGAGCGATTCAATGGCGATGGAAACACAAGACGTTATCAAACGCTCCGCGACCAACCCGATAACTCCCGCGCCCCGCGCGCGGGACTACAAGGCAGAGGTCGCCAAGCTTATCGACGTCTCCTCCTGCGTGGGCTGTAAGGCCTGCCAGGTGGCGTGCTCGGAGTGGAACGACATCCGCGACGAGGTGGGGCACTGCGTTGGGGTCTACGATAATCCGGCGGATCTGAGCGCTAAATCCTGGACGGTGATGCGTTTTAGCGAAACCGACCAGAACGGCAGGCTGGAGTGGCTCATCCGCAAAGACGGCTGCATGCACTGCGAGGATCCGGGCTGCCTGAAGGCGTGCCCGTCTGCTGGCGCGATTATTCAGTACGCCAACGGGATAGTCGATTTCCAGCAGGACAACTGCATCGGCTGCGGGTACTGCATTGCGGGGTGTCCGTTTAATGTCCCGCGCCTCAATAAAGAGGATAACCGGGTATACAAATGTACCCTGTGCGTGGACCGCGTCAGCGTCGGGCAGGAGCCTGCCTGTGTGAAGACCTGTCCGACCGGGGCAATCCACTTCGGCACCAAAAAAGAGATGCTGGACGTGGCGCAGGCGCGGGTCGACAAGCTGAAAGCACGTGGTTATCAGAATGCGGGCATTTACAACCCGCAGGGCGTGGGCGGCACGCACGTGATGTATGTGCTGCACCATAGCGACCAGCCGGAGCTGTACCACAACCTGCCGAAGGATCCGGCGATCGATACCTCCATTAACCTGTGGAAAGGGGCGCTCAAGCCTCTCTCCGCGGCGGGCTTTATCGCCACCTTCGCTGGGCTGATTTATCACTACATCGGTATCGGGCCAAACAAAGAGGTGGATGACGACGAGGAGGAGCATCATGAGTAAGTCGAAAATGATAGTGCGCACAAAGTTTGTCGACCGCGCCTGTCACTGGACGGTAGTTATCTGCTTCTTCCTGGTGGCGGTGTCGGGAATTTCGTTCTTCTTCCCGACGCTGCAGTGGTTGACCGAAACCTTCGGTACGCCGCAGATGGGGCGCATTCTGCACCCGTTCTTCGGCGTGCTGATTTTCGTGGTGCTGATGTTTATGTTCGTGCGCTTCGTCCATCATAACATCCCGGACAAGCAGGATATCCCGTGGGTGAAAGGGATCGTCGAAGTCCTGAAGGGCAACGAGCACAAAGTGGCTAAGGTGGGGAAATACAATGCTGGGCAAAAGATGATGTTCTGGACCATCATGAGCATGATTTTTGTGCTGCTGGTGACCGGGGTGATTATCTGGCGTCCGTATTTTGCACACTACTTCCCGATACAGGTGATTCGCTACGCGCTGCTGATCCACGCGACGTCGGCCATCATTCTGATTCACGCCATCCTGATCCATATGTATATGGCGTTCTGGGTGAAAGGATCGATTAAAGGGATGATTGAAGGGAAGGTGAGCGGCCGCTGGGCGCAGAAACACCATCCGCGCTGGTATCGTGACGTGGAACGGCTGGAAGCGAAACAGGAAAGTACGGAAGGGATCAAGTAAGACCTGCGCCGTCGGCTCTGCCCGGCGGCGCTGCGCTTGCGCGGGCCTACTCTTCAAATCAGAACCGCTCTTCCACATAGCGGAACGGGTATTTTGTGGGTTTGACTTTGCCGATTTTGCGCTTCGGTAAATCCACCTTGTCGACGTGAATTTCTTTATACGGTATCTGCGAAAGCAGATGCGAAATAATATTCAGGCGCACGCGTTTTTTATCCTCTGAACGTGCCACAAACCACGGCGCCCAGGCGGTATCGGTGGCTTCAAACATGGCGTCGCGCGCAAGGGTATACTCATCCCACAGGTTAAAGGATTTAATATCCATCGGTGATAGCTTCCAGATTTTACGACCATCGTTAATACGGTCGCGCAGGCGCCGCTCCTGCTCTTTCGGCGTCACCTCCAGCCAGTACTTCAGCAGGATAATTCCGGCATCGACCATCGCTTTTTCCATAACCGGCGCGCCGTCCAAAAATTTCTCCGCCTGTTCCTCCGTGCAGAACCCCATCACCCGTTCCACGCCCGCGCGGTTATACCAGCTGCGATCGAAGATCACGATTTCGCCAGCCGAAGGCAGATGCGGCACATAGCGCTGGAAGTAGAGCTGGCTTTTTTCCTTTTCCGTCGGGGCAGGGAGCGCAACAACGCGAAACACGCGCGGGCTGACGCGCTCGGTGATCGCTTTAATGGTGCCGCCTTTGCCTGCACCATCGCGTCCTTCAAAAACAATACACACTTTTAACCCTTTGGCGACGACCCACTGCTGGAGCTTAACCAGTTCGACGTGCAGGCGGCGGAGCTCTTTTTCATACTCTTTGGTCTTAAGCGGTGCATTCGATACGACATCAACAGCGACAGGGGCTTTCTTTTTGCTTCCCATAATTGTCATCCTCAGGTTGTCCGGCGTGGAAAAAGCGAGGCCGCACTATGAAGTGTAATCCACCTGAATTAATGGATTAACCTGTCAGCCATCTGATTTGAACTGGCTCACCATACAAGATTATTCAATAATGCCCGCTGCGAGTGATTAACCCGTGGTTGAGGCATGAAAAAGACAATATTTTCGCTGGCGCTTGGCACATTTGGCCTGGGCATGGCCGAATTTGGCATTATGGGCGTGTTAACCGAGCTGGCGCATGACACCGGTATTTCGATTCCCTCCGCCGGGAATATGATCTCGTTTTACGCCTTCGGCGTGGTGATTGGCGCCCCGATTGTGGCGCTTTTCTCAGGCAGGTTCTCCTTAAAAACTACGCTGCTGTTTCTGGTTGCGATGTGCGCGGTTGGGAACGCTCTGTTTACGTTTTCTACGTCATATTTCTGGCTGGCGACCGGGCGCCTGATTTCCGGTTTCCCGCACGGCGCCATTTTCGGCGTCGGGGCGATTATTCTGTCTAAAATCGCGCCGCCGGGTAAGGTGACGGTCGCGGTGGCCGGGATGATCGCCGGAATGACCGTCGCCAACCTGGTGGGTGTGCCGCTCGGCACCTGGCTGGGGCATCAGTTCAGCTGGCGTTATACCTTTTTCCTGATAGCCCTGTTCGATGCGCTGGTGATCCTCTCGGTGCTGATCTGGGTGCCGAACATCCGCGACACATCGGAAATTAAATTAACCGAGCAGTTCCACTTTCTGAAAAAGCCAGAACCCTGGCTGATTTTTGCCGCCACCATGTTTGGCAATGCCGGTGTGTTCGCGTGGTTCAGCTTCGTTAAGCCGTTTATGGTCAACGTCTCCGGTTTTTCAGAAGGGGTGATGACGGCCATCATGATGCTAATGGGGCTTGGCATGGTGTTGGGCAATTTGCTGAGCGGCAAGCTCTCGGGACGCTTTAGCCCGCTGCGCATTGCGGCGACCACCGACATGGTGATTGTCGCCTCGCTTCTGTTGCTTTTCGCCTGTGGCGAATTGAAAACGGCCTCGCTGGTCATGGGTTTTATCTGCTGTGCCGGGCTGTTTGCGCTCTCTGCGCCGCTACAAATTCTGCTTCTGCAAAATGCGAAGGGCGGTGAGATGCTGGGTGCTGCGGGCGGGCAGATGGCGTTTAATCTCGGCAGCGCGATCGGGGCATATTTTGGCGGGATGATGATTACCCTCGGCTTTAGCTGGCGCTGCGTCACGCTGCCTGCGGCGATACTCTCGTTCTCGGCCATGAGCGCGCTGTTGATCTACGGTTACCTGCGGGCCAGACGGGCTCAGGCTAACGCTCGCGCGCTAGCCTGATCGAATTCAGGCAAGCCAGGGCTCACCCAGAGTCAGCATCAGTCGGTTCGCCCAGGCGAAGAACGCGGCGGACTGCACCAGGTCAAGCTGGGCTAAGGTGTCCAGCCCCTCTTTTTCAAGCGCGGCAAGGTGCAGCGGCGTGGCGGCAGGCGGAGTAACCGATAGCGCCGCCGCAAAATTTATCTCCGCCTGCCAGCGCGCAGATTGTCCCTCGCTCAGGGATTGTCCTGGACGCACGGCCAGCAGGGCCTCTACCGCAGCGTCATCCTTTGACAGTTGGCTCGCTTTCCGCGCATGGACAGATGCGCAGTAGATGCAGCCGTTAATTTTACTGGCGACCGTTGCGGCCAGCTCGCGCTCGGCGCGCGGCAATCCCCCCGGCGTATAAAAAATCCCTTTATCCGTTAGCGTGCGCTGTTCAAGCACCGGCAGGTTGCGGCCCAGCAGGCGGAAATAGTCGGAATCGGTGTGGCCAAACTTCGCCAGGATCGCAACCTCGTCATCACGAAAATCCGCCAGCAGTTTGGCGGCGATCCACGGTTCCCAGCCCAGTTCCTGCTGGGTGAAGGCGACGGGAGCCGCCTTGCCGGTGGCCGTGGTTGCGGTCGTGTGCCAGACGCCTGCCGCCACCGGGGCATCGCTTGTGGCGACTGGCCTGTCGTTCAGCAGCCGCAGCCCGGCAATCAGTCGGCTCTGGAAGCTGACAAAGGCGATCAGCTGCGCCAGGGTCACGATACCTTCTTTGCTCCATCCCGCCTGGGACAGCGCCTTTAACGATGCGGGCGTGGCTTCGACGGGGGAGAAGGTCAGCAGGCGCGCGAAGTTCAGCGCCGGGGTCAGACGGTCGGAGGTTGGGTCTGCCAGGCCAAACCCCGCATAGTGCGCGGCCAGCGCCTCCGCGTTGTGCCACCTCGCGACTTTTGCCGCGACGGCGAAGCGTTCGTCCAGCGCAAAATCGCTGTCCTGCTGGGTAAATAAGATTTCGTAGCTGCCCTGCGCGTGTCTCGTGGCGGCGTCCCGCGTGGCGCGCGCCTCTGCCAGAGGGGAACCGGGTTTAATTTCCGCCAGCTCGGCGAGAATGTCGTGACTTAATGACATAGGTGTCTCCTCAAAGGATGTGGGGGGCAATATGTTCGGCGATCAGTTCGATAGAGCGCAGCGTGTCGCGATGGGTGGGCTCGACCGAATGGACCTGGAATGAGATGTCCGTGGCGCGCCGGAGAACGGAATCGGCCTGCAGCGAACGCAGCACCGTCTCGGGCGAACCGATGTGGGCGTCGAACTGGTGACGAAAATCTGTGACGGTGTCACCTTTAACCGCGTGTCCGGCAGCGCGATGCTGCTTTGCCTGTTTCGTGAGGCCCGGCGTCGCAACCTTCAGCGCATAGTCATCGCTGTCGGCGACGAACGCGGTACGGGAAGCCAGAATGCGCGGTGCGATGCCCGCAGGCAGCGCCTCAAGGTAGGCATCCACAATCGGGTTCTGGATCGCGTCGAGCGTTAAATCCAACTGGTCTGCCGGGCGCGGCTGCGTGCGGGAGAGCATCAAACCGTGTCCGGCCCGCGCGGCGCGAACGGCACCGTCGACGGAAAAGGTGGCAATCCAGATCCGGTCAGCCAGCTGTGGCGCTGGCGGGTACAGGTGGTTATCCGGATGGGTGAGCGAATCCCCGCGCCAGGCGCTCTGGATCACATGTAGATGGTCAGCAAAGGCCGCGCCGCGCTGTTCGAACGTCAGTCCGAACGGCAGGAAAGAGGTCGGCGTGCCGCCCGAACCAAAACCGACTTCGAGACGTCCATCGGCGAGTAAATCCAGCACCGCGGCATCTTCTGCGACGCGCAGCGGGTTTTCCATCGGCAGCGTAATGATGGCCGTGCCGAGTCGAATGGTTTCGGTATGTGCGGCTACGTGTGCCAGAAATAGCAGCGGCGACGGCAGGCCGCCTTCACTTTCATGGAAGTGGTGCTGAGCAATCCAGGCGCTGTCAAAACCGTGGCGTTCGGCGTGGCGGATCTGTTCGGTTGCCAGACGATAGCGCTCCTTCGGCGTGGCGTCGTCAAGCAGGCGGGTGAAAAATCCCAGGCGTTTTCGCGTCATGCGAACTCCTCCGTAGCGGGTGAAAAATGGGGAATGGCAGCAATCAGCTCGCGGGTATAGTCGTTCTGTGGCGACGTGAATAAGGTTTCGACGTCGCCCTGTTCGACCACCTGACCGCTGCGCAGCACCGTGACGCTGTGGGCGATCCGGCGAACGGTGGAGAGATCGTGCGTGATGAACAGGTAGGTTAATCCCAGCTGCTGCTGTAACTGCTGAAGCAGTGCCAGGATCTGCGCCTGCACGGTGACGTCCAGCGCGGAGGTGGCTTCGTCCAGCACCAGAATAGTCGGCTCCAGAATCAGCGCCCGGGCGATGGCCACGCGCTGGCGCTGACCGCCTGATAGCTCCCTGGCGGTGCGGGTCAGGAGTTCGACGGGCAGCGCAACCCGCTGCGCCACGGTTTCCACTAGCACCTTTCGCTCAGCCTTCGCGAGGCGGGAAAAGTTCTTCAGGGGCTCTTCGATGATGTCAAGCAGCGTCTGACGCGGGTCGAGAGAGGCGAACGGGTTCTGGTAAACAAACTGGATCTTCTGGCGCAGCTGACGACGGGCCTCGCGGCTGAGCGCGGTGGCATCAATATCATCAATAATGACCTGTCCGCTGTCCGCCTGTTCAAAACCCAGCAAAATACGGGCGAGGGTGGTTTTCCCGGAGCCGGATTCACCGACCAGCGCATGCGTGCTGCCGCGCCTGACGTCAAACGTCACCCGATCCAGCGCCTGCAGCTGATGACCTTTACCCAGCGAGAACCGTTTGCTGATGGCGCGGGCGCGAATGGCCGGTGACGCGAGCGGCAGGCCAGCTACTGGGGCGATGGTCAGGCGCTGGCCCTGGAGATCGCTCAGCAGCTGGCGGGTGTAGGCGTGCTGCGGCGTGCGAACGATGTCGGCGGTGTCGCCGTGCTCCTGAACCTCACCATTGCGAAAAACCAGCAGCCTGTCCGCGCGCTGGGCGGCCAGCGCCAGATCGTGGGTGACAAACAGAACGGCAGTACCCGATTCCCGGCGCAGGATATCCAGCAGATCGAGAATGCGTTTTTGCACCGTCACGTCCAGCGCGCTGGTGGGCTCATCGGCAATGATGACGTCCGGACGCAGCGCTATCGCGATGGCAATCAACACGCGCTGTTTCATTCCGCCGGAGAGCTGGTGCGGATACTGCTTCATGCGCTGTTCGGGGTGGCTCAGGCCGACCTTTGTCAGCAGGGCAAGCACCAGCTCGTCGCGCTTGGCGCGAGTTACCTTCTGGTGCAGCTGAATAATTTCCCCGACCTGACCACCGATCGTCTTTACCGGGTTGAGTGAATTACCCGGATCCTGCGGAACCAGGCTGATTCGCGCCCCGCGCAGGGTATCGAGACGCTTCGCTGACCACCGGCTAATCTCCTCGCCGTTGAGCACGATTTTCCCCGCATCGCGACGGGCGTTATCCGCCAGCAGGCCAATAATCGCCTGTGCCGTGGTCGTTTTGCCGGATCCGGATTCGCCGACAAACGCCAGCATTTCCCCTCGCCTGAGGGTAAAGCTGACGTTATGCACCACCTCGCGCCACTGGCGCGCGGTACGGTAGCTGATGGTCAGGTTTTCTACCGAGAGTACGGTCATTTCAGGCCTCCGCTGAACTGCTGGCTGATACGGTTGGTGGCAAGCACGACGGCGATGACGACCACGCCGGGGAAGGTGGTTAACCACCAGGCGGTAGAGAGATAGTTACGGCCTTCGGCGATCAATAAGCCCCATTCCGGCACGGGCGGCGGGGTGCCGTAGCCGAGAAAGCTCAGCGTTGAAAGGGCCAGGATAGCCTGACCAAACTGCAGCGTGGCAAAGGCAAGAACGGCGGTTAACGCGTTGGGCAGGATGTGTCGCCACAGCACGGCGAAAAACGTCCCGCCGCTGCCAAACGCCGCTTCGACGTAATCCGTATGGCGGATGCGCACCACTTCACCGCGCGCGAGGCGGGCGAAGCTGGCAATAGAGGCCACGCCGACGGCAATGGCGGCGTTAACGGTGCCAAACCCGAGCAGAATAATAACCGTCAGGGAGAGCAGCAGTGACGGAATGGACAACAGCACGTCGACAAAACGCATCAGGAAAGACTCGACGCGTCCGGCGAACGCTCCGGCTATGACCCCCAGACCTGTGCCGACCACCAGCCCCATCGTGACGGCAGCTAGCGCCGCGCTCAGGGAGTGGGACGCACCGTACACAATACGGGTGTAAACATCGCGGCCAAGCTGATCGGTGCCGAGCCAGTGTCCCGCCTGCGGCGCAAGACGTTGCGCTCCGGCGATGCCCTCAATCGGGCTGTAGTGGGTTAACAGGCCGGGCGCCACGGCGGCGAAAATCGCAATGATAATTACCGCCCATGCCAGCCACAGTCCGGGCTGCCACGCGACGCCCTGCCAGCCGGGAACGCGTTTTCGCGCGGCGGCAGCGTAATCGACCAGGCTCATGATGCACCTCCGGTAACGGTTTGCAGACGGGGATCCAGCAGCGGCATAAGCAGGTCCACCAGCAGGTTGATCAGGACAAAGCCGAGGGCGGAAATCATCACTACCGCCTGAAGTACGGCAATATCCTGGTTATTCACCGCCTGCTGGGTCAGCTGCCCGAGCCCGCTGCGGCCAAAAACGGTTTCCGTGATCAGCGCCCCGGCAATCAGCTCGCCCAGCAGCAGCCCGGCAATGTTCAGGACAGGCAGCAGGGCATTGCCGGTGACGTGACGCCACAGCACGGCGGTTTCACTCAGCCCTTTGGCCCGGGCTACGGCAACAAACGGCTGCGTCGCCACCTGGTCGAGGCTGCGCATCAGGATTTGTGCCAGCGGGGCGGAGATCGGGATCGCGACGGTCACGATCGGCAGGATCAGCCCCTGCAGCGGCGTCGGGTTAATCACCGGGATCAGCCGCAGCTGAAAAGAAAAGAGCTGGATGAGGGCAATCCCCAGCCAGAACGTGGGTAAGGAGATAAACAGGACCGGCAGAGACTGGAGGGTATTGCTCAGCCAGCGCAGACCCGGCAGACGCGACGCAAAGGCCAGCGCAAACGCCAGCAGAACCGCGAGTAAAAAGGCGGGCAGGGCGAGGCTCAGGGTATCCGGCAGATTGCTGGCAATCAGCTCGCTGACCGGCACCCCGGCCTGTAACGAATAGCCGAAATCACCGCGCAGCATCGCCAGCAGCGTATGGCCGTATTGATGCCACAGCGGGCTGTCCGCGCCGTAGGCCACGCGCATCTCCTCAATTTGCGCCGGGCTTAAGCCCAGGTCCGGGTTCTGAAATTTAATCAGCACCGCGTCGCCCGGCAGCACCTGGAGCAACACGAACGAGAGGGTAAAGGCGGCCCATAGTACCAGCAGCCCGTGCCCAAAGCGTTGAAGAAGTGCGTGGCGCATCGTCAGCTCCTCAGTGTTTCTCAATCCACGCGCCGTAGAACGACGGGCGGCCAACCGCTTCAAAATTGACGCCTTTTAGCCACGGCGCACCGGCAAAGACCTGCGGCTCCTCGAAAATTGGAATGACGTAGGCGTTATCCAGCAGGTAGCGCTGGGCATCGCCGGTCAGCTGCAGGCGTTTTTGCGGATCGACCTCTGAGGAGATATTTACCAGCAGCGCATTCAGCTTGTCGTCACGGAAGCTTTTGACCTTGTCGCTGGAGCCGCCTTTTTGCAGCAGCGCGTCGCGGTTAGCGGGGTAAAACATGCTTTTCACCACGTCAGGATCGGCGCGGCCCACTTCGGAGACGGTTAACGGGGTTTTCAGCGGATCAAGGTTATCCAGCGTGCGGCTGCCAGCGTCGCCGGCTTTCACGCTCAGCGCCACGCCCACCTGGCGCCACTGCTGGGCAACCAGCTGCAGCACCTCTTTATTTTGCGGCTGCGGCAATGACTCATATACCGTCAGCGCCAGCCGCTGGCCGTCTTTGGCGCGGATCCCGTCGCTGCCCGCTTTCCAGCCCGCTTCGTCCAGCAGCTGGTTGGCTTTTGCCGGGTCAAAGGTCAATTTGTCGCTGAGATCGACAAAGCCGGCGGCGGAATCGGCAATCACCGACTTCGCCTGCGGATAGTTGGCCGAGAAGAGGGTCTCGACCACCTGTTTTGCGTTGGTGGCATGCAGCAGCGCCTGGCGGACGCGAATATCGGAGACCAGCGGGTTATCCGGGCGGAAGCTGATGCTGTCGTTCACCCCGCGGGTCGGGGCGGCGTAGATTTTATAGCCCTGGTCTGTCGCCTGCTTTTCGTCATACGCCTGTACCTGGCGAATAAAGTCGGCCTGACCGGCCAGCAGGGCGCCGACGCGCACGCTGTCTTCCTGGGTCACGATAAACTTGATGCCGTCCAGATTGGCCGGCCCCTGCTGCGTCAGGTTTTTCGGTCCCCACTGGTAGTCCTTACGCGCTTCCAGCGTCACTTCGCGACCCAGCTTCTCATCCTTCACCACAAACGGGCCGGAGCCAATGATATGCCGGGCGTCACCAAGCTCTTCAAAGTTGCGCTTCAGCGTGCTGAGCGAAACCAGGCCCGAGCCAATCGTGGCGGTGCCCTGCAGGAACCCCGGCGACGGTTTTTTGAAGTAGAACTTCACGGTCAGCGGGTCGACCACTTCGCTGCGATCGTAGTTATTGATCACTTCTGACACCGGCAGACGCTGCGCTTTGTTGCCTAAGCCGTAGGTATCAAAGTTCTTCGCTACGGCGTTGGCGTCCAGCGGCGTGCCGTCGGAGAAGGTGATGCCGGGACGCAGCTTAAAGGTGTATTCGGTTTTATCGGCGTTGGTGGTCCAGCTTTCGGCTACCCAGGGCTCCACCTGTAACGTTTTCGGGTTCTGCCACGTCAGTTTGTCGGTGATCTGGTTCAGAATGCCGCCGTTCGGGTAGAAGCCGCCGGCAGGCGGGTAAAGGTTGGTATGCGCCTGTTGCTCCAGATAAATCAGCGTGCCGCCTTTGACGGGCGCATCTGCTGCCCACGCTGCGGTTGTCGCCAGAATCAGCGCCGTCAGCAGCGGCAGACGAAATGGGGTTTGCATGGTGAATTCCTTTGTTATCTTCTTGTTAGCGTCGGATTCATCATCGGGCGCGGGGGAAAACAAGGGAACAAAGGAATTAAGATAAGGATTGCCGGAAAATGGCTATAAAAAAACCGCCCCTGTCAGGAGCGGTAATTGAACGGTGGTGATTATGAACGCAGGTCAATCACCATTCGGCCACGGATCTGGCCCTGTTCCATCTCTTTAAAGATGGCGTTGATGTCCTCGATAGGACGCATCGTGACTTTCGGCACGACCTTGCCTTCAGCGGCGAACTGGAACGCTTCCTGCAGATCCTGACGGGTGCCAACCAGCGAACCCACCACCTGAATACCGTCCAGCACCAGACGCGGAATATCCAGGCTCATCGCTTCCGGCGGCAGGCCAACCGCGACCACGCGGCCACCGGCACGTACGGCATCTACCGCCGAGTTGAAGGCGGCTTTTGCGACGGCAGTGACGACTGCAGCATGCGCGCCGCCGGTTTTCTCCTGCACAATTTTAGCGGCATCTTCGCTGCGGGAGTTGATGGTGAGATCCGCACCCATGCTGGCCGCAAGCTTCAGCTGTTCGTCGTTAACGTCAAGGGCGATGACTTTGGCGTTAAAGACGTTTTTGGCGTACTGCAGCGCGAGGTTGCCCAGACCGCCCAGACCGTAAATCGCAATCCACTGGCCTGGTTTGATTTCGGACACCTTCACCGCTTTGTAGGTGGTGACCCCGGCGCAGGTGATGCTGCTGGCCGCCGCCGAATCCAGACCGTCCGGCACTTTTACCGCGTAATCCGCGGTGACGATGCACTCTTCCGCCATGCCGCCGTCAACGGAGTAACCGGCGTTTTTCACGTCACGGCACAGGGTTTCGTTGCCGGTATTACAATATTCGCAGTGCCCGCAGCCTTCAAAGAACCAGGCCACGCTTGCGCGGTCGCCGACTTTCAGCGATTTCACGCCTGGGCCGACTTCTTTTACGATACCAATCCCTTCATGGCCCAGGATAACCCCGGTTTTATCGCCAAAATCACCGTTCTTCACGTGGAGGTCGGTATGGCATACGCCACAGCACTCCATCTTCAGCAGAGCTTCCCCGTGCTTTAGCGGGCGCAAGGTTTTTTCGGTGACATTAACCTGATGATCCTGAGTGACAACAGCAGCCTTCATGTGTATCTCCTTGTTCATGATGAGTATCTGCATAGCAGGTGTAATACTCCTCAAGGATTAGTGGTTTGGCGCTGTAATGCAAGGCAACGGCAACATAATGTCATTATTTAATCCATTTTCAGAATAAGAATACGGCGTTCCTCTAATAATTTAGGGGGAAAATACTGGCCCGGCGAGAGAGACTCGCCGGGCGCAGACTTACAGCTGTGCTTCTATCTCCTTAATCTCTTTACGCCATTGAGCCTGCAGCTGCGGCTTTTGATGCTTAGGCTTACGCGCCAGATCGTCTTCCAGCAGCGTTTCCAGTGCGACCAACCGTTCGAGCAGATCGTCATACGGCGAGGATTGAACCGCCGAAGCGGTGATAGCAGGTGCGGTGGATGTCACCAGCCCCGCGCTTTCACGCAGACGCACAAAGACCGCTTCTGCATCGTGCCACTCGCTCAGCTTTTCCTCTTCAATCAGCCAGAAACGGTTGCAGCTTTGGCTAATTAACTGTCGGTCATGGCTGACCAGCAGAACGCCGCCTTCAAACTGCTGAAGGGTTTGCGCCAGCGCCTCTTTGCCTTCCATGTCAAGGTGGTTAGTTGGCTCATCCAGCATCAGCAGGCTGTAGCGGGCAAGCGTCAGGCCCACGAACAGCAGGCGCGAACGCTCGCCGCCGCTGAGCGTGCTGACTTTCTGCCCGTGGCGGGACCACGGGAACCCGGCGCTTATCAGGGCCATTTTGCGATTCTGCGGATCCGGTGCGAAAGGCTCCAGCGCGTCGAGAAGCGTGGCGTTGTCTGTAAGCTGATGAAGCGTCTGGTCGTAGTAGCCAGGCGACACGCGCGGATGGATTTTCAGCCCGCTTTCCGCCGGTTCATCCGTAAAATGTCGCCAGATAAGCTTCATCAGTGACGATTTGCCGCAGCCGTTACGACCAACAATCGCCACGCGATCGCCGCTTTTCAGCCGCGCCGTTTCGATGTTAAACAGCGGCGGTAGCCCAGGCGCGGGCGGGACGCCGAGGTTTTCCATCTCCAGTAGACGGTCCGCCCGCAGCGCGTCGCCGCGCAGAGTTAACGTCCACGGGCTGCCCGCCGTGAGCGCGGTCTGGCTCTCTTTGAGCCGTTCGACCTGTTTTTCCATCTGTTTGGCTTTGCGGGCCAGGTCTTCGTTGTCGTAAACCTTGCCCCAGGTCGCCAGACGTTTGGCGCTTGCGGTTACGCGGTCGATCTCCTTTTGCTCCGCCTTGTGGCGCTGCGCGTCGCTTTCATCTTTGGCGTCAAGAGCCTGGCGTGCTGCCGTACAGGGAAGGGCAAAGTAGTGCAGCGTTTTATCGCGCAGGATCCAGCTACCGTTGGTGACGGCATCCAGCAGCTGTCTGTCATGCGAGACCAGCACAAAGCTACCCGACCAGTTCTGTAGAAAATATTCCAGCCAGAGCATGGTCGGCAAATCAAGGTGGTTGCTGGGTTCATCGAGCAGAAGCAGGTCTGGCTCGTGAATCAACGCCCGCGCCAGCAGCAGGCGGGTGTGCTGTCCGCCGCTCAGCGTGGCGGAGTGCAGCATCATATCCTGCGGCGTAAAGCCCATGCCTGCCAGCAGCGTTTCGGCTTTCCAGCGCAGGCTGTCCCGTTCAGTTGAGGGCAACTGGGCCAGGACTGCATCCAGCATGGTCAGCGGAAAAATAGCGTCCGGGAGATGTTGCTCCACGCGCGCCATAAGGCAGTGCCCGGCCAACGCTACCGTTCCGGCCGCAGGGGAGTCCGTGCCGTCCAGCACCTTCAGCAGCGTACTTTTACCGCAGCCGTTGTCGCCCAGCAGACCAATGCGGTCGCCTTTTTTCAGCGTAAAGGAGAGTGAGTCGAAGAGCGTGCCAAACGCCGTATCAACGCGTAAAGATTGTGCAGTGAGTAAAGTGCTCATTGTTGCTTACCCAAGAGTTACAGGCATGTTTATGCCTCGTCAAACATCGCTGACGATAACTCAGTAAGCCCGAGAGAAGGGATTTCAGGGGTTGGTGTCTTCGCTCAAGCAGAAGTTATCGCAGCACGATACCGATAACGCTTGAGCTGGTGCGATCACCAAATGTATGTGAAACATTGAAAATTTCACGATACAGCATAATTGGCCTCCTTATATATTCAGTGGGTTAATGGATGAATGGAGTGTAGCGGGGGAAAAGTGGTTTGGCTAGTGGGTATTCGATGGTGCGGTCTGTTGCCCTCACCCTGACCCTCTCCCACAGGGAGAGGGAAAACACCCGGCCCGTAGGCCCGGTAAGCGAAGCGCCACCGGGCGGAGCGGATTAAATCGACGTACGGCGATAGCTGCGGTATTCAGGCTTCCAGAAGTTGTCGTCGATGGCCTGCTGCAGCGCGTCAGCAGAGGTTTTCACCGCCACGCCCTGCTGCTGCGCCATTTTACCTACCGCGAAGGCGATTGCACGCGACACCTTATGTATGTCCTTCAGCTCCGGCAGCACCAGCCCTTCACCGTTGTTGACCAGCGGAGAGTAGCCCGCGAGGGTTTCGCTCGCCGACATCAGCATCTCATCGGTAATGCGGGACGCGCCGGAGGCGATGACGCCCAGTCCAATGCCCGGGAAGATATAGGAGTTGTTGCACTGCGCAATCGGATAGGTTTTATCCTTCCACACCACCGGGTCGAACGGACTGCCGGTCGCAACCAGCGCGTTACCTTCGGTCCAGGCAATGATGTCCTGCGGCGTTGCTTCCACGCGGGAGGTCGGGTTGGAAAGTGGCATCACGATAGGGCGCTCGCAGTGCTTGTGCATCTCGCGAATAATCTCTTCGGTGAAGAGACCGGTTTGCCCGGAAACGCCGATCAGAATATCCGGCTTCACGTTGCGCACCACGTCCAGCAGGGAAAGGACTTCGTTGTCGGTATCCCAGTTTTTCAGGTTTTCGCGTTTCTGCACCAGCTTCGTCTGGAACGGCAGCAGGTTCGGCATGCCGTCGGTCAGCAGGCCGAAACGGTCAACCATAAAGACGCGGGAGCGGGCCAGCTCTTCGCTTAAGCCTTCGCGCTGCGTCTGGGCGATAATCTGCTCGGCAATACCGCAGCCCGCAGAGCCTGCGCCCAGGAAGACGATTTTCTGGTAGCTCAGCTGGCTGCCGGCTGCGCGGCTGGCGGCGATAAGCGTACCCACCGTCACGGCTGCGGTGCCCTGGATATCGTCGTTAAAGGAGCAGATCTCATCGCGATAGCGGTTCAGCAGCGGCATCGCGTTTTTCTGCGCGAAGTCTTCAAACTGCAGCAGAACGTCCGGCCAGCGGTGCTTCACTGCCTGGATGAAGTCGTCGACAAACTGATAGTACTCGTCGTCGGTAATACGCGGATGGCGCCAGCCCATATAGAGCGGGTCGTTTAGCAACTGCTGGTTGTTGGTGCCGACGTCCAGCACGACCGGCAGGGTATAAGCCGGGCTGATGCCGCCGCAGGCAGTATAGAGAGAGAGTTTACCGATTGGGATCCCCATCCCGCCAATGCCCTGGTCGCCGAGGCCGAGAATACGTTCGCCGTCGGTCACCACAATGACTTTGATATTGTGGTTCGGCACGTTCTGCAGAATATCGTCCATGTTGTGACGGTTCTGATAGGAGATGAATACCCCGCGGGAGCGACGGTAGATCTCTGAGAAGCGCTCGCAGGCCGCACCCACCGTAGGGGTGTAGATCACCGGCATCATCTCTTCGAGATGGTTCTGCACCAGGCGATAGAAGAGGGTTTCGTTGGTGTCCTGAATGTTGCGCAGGTAAATGTGTTTGTCGATTTCAGTTTTGAAACCCTGGTACTGGATCCACGCGCGCTCTGCCTGTTCTTCGATGGTTTCAACCACTTCTGGCAGTAAACCCAGCAGGTTAAAGCTGCTGCGCTCTTCCATACTGAAGGCGCTGCCTTTGTTGAGCAGGGGGAATTCGAGTAAAACCGGTCCGGCGTATGGGATGTATAAGGAACGATGTTTTTTCAGTTTGTTGTCCATGTCACTCACTCTTTTTATGAAGATCCGTCCCTGACACTGCTGTTTGTCATCTTTCTGGCCTGTGCGATGGGGTGCGGTCCGACGGTATTATAAAGGAGCTAAATATTAATTACCGCAACACATAAACAAAAACACCACCGGGATTACCGATGGTGTTCTGGATCTCAGTCTGGAACTTACTTGCCGGCGTGGCGTTTTCTGCCGGTGGCGTGCGTGACTTGCGTTTCGTGGTCGCCTTCAATCACCACTTTACGCTGATTCGAAAGCTTGTAGTTCAGTCCCAGAATATGGCGTGCCTGACGGTTCGATTTCATGTTAACTCCTCAATCCTGTTGATAGTTTTAAGGACCAGTTTGCTGACGCAAACGAAATGTAACCCCTTAGGTTGCAGATCCAGCTTAGCAGGTTTTTACAAGGGTGCGTTTTGCCCGCTGACGACGTAGTTAATGGTCTGCTGGTAGATGTCACTGAGGATGTCATTATCTGTGGATTCCACCCACTTGGTCAGTTCCATCAAAATGTCATCTTCAGTCACAGCACCGTGCTCGGCGTGAAGACCCTGCGCAATCGCGTTAACGAGTTCAGGTTGTGCTGCTGCGGTATTAGCCGGGTAATAAGTAAACATGCTGCCTCCGTGTCGTTTTCTGTTTAATGGTACGGCTCGCAAAAAATTTAATTCATAAACAGAATGGCAAATATTTTCCCGGTTGTGGTTCAGATTCATCTTAGAAATAAAAATGACATAAGTGCATGCTTTTATGCGCTTTTGAAATGTGGGGGTTAATCGAAGTGCTGTTGAGAGGATATTATAACGGTGCTCCTGCTATCACGAAAATATAGCAGGAGCAGAATTTAAATTACCACTTCATTTCGCCGGTATTCACCTTAGCGCTTAATTCCAGCGAGCTCTCTTCGGCCAGGTTTGGATACTGTTTTTTCAGGGTGCTGATGACGCCCGCAGAATCTTTATGTGCCGATAACGCCTGTTCAAAATGCTGCAGATAGTCGCGGGTAAAATCAATCGCCCCTGTCCCGGCTGGCGGGGTACCCAGATAGTGACCCGGAATCACGCGCTCGGGTTTATGCGCTGCCATGTTCACCAGCGTTTCCTGCCACTGCTTACGGCTTTCCGCCGTCTGGGTGTCTGCCGTCCAGACGTGAATGCCCCAGGCTACCCCGGTGCCGCCGAGGATGGTTTTCGCTGACGGGATCCACACATAGGCCGCGTAGCTGTCAGGCTGTTCGATGTCGATCTTCTCACCGTCAACCATAAACGTGGTGGAGGCGAGCACCTGTGGGACGACCAGCTCGGTCGGTGCGCCGTCTTTCATTTGTGGACCCCAGAAGGCGAGCTTGGCGTCTTTGGTGGCCTTGATGTGGTCAACCACGTGCTGCGTGGCCACGACTTTGGCGTTCGGGAAGGCTTTAACCAGCGGCTGCAGGCCAAAATAGAAATCCGGATCGCCGGAGGTGATCACAATCTTATTCAGGGTTTTACCGCTGCGGCGAATTTTCTCTACCAGCGCTTCGCCATCCTTCACGCTGAACTGCGCGTCAAACAGTACGGCTTCTTTCGGGCCGGAAACCAGGGTGGAGGAGACAGCGAAAATGTCTTTCTCCTGCGGGTTATAGGTGTCAATGGTCAACGGCGCGGCAAAAACAGCGGGTGTGAAAAGGGTGGAAAGCAGGGCAAGGTGAGTTAATTTCATGCTGTTGTCTCTGTTGTTCAGGAATGTCTCTATTGTACGGAAATTCGCATTTGCCAGAATTCCTGAAACAAGACATGCTTAGTTTCATAAATCGAGCAAATGGAGCTTATATGGATCGCGTTATTGCCGCTCAGGTTTACAACCGGATATGCGAGCTGGGGAGTTTGAGCGCTGCAGCCCGCGCGCTGGGTATTTCCCGACCGATGGTCAGCCGGTACCTTGAACAAATGGAGAAGTGGGCGGGCACGCGGCTGGTAAACCGCTCCACGCGCAAGCTGACGCTGACCGCAGCAGGCGAAAAGGTGCTGCAAAAAACGCGGACCCTCTCGCAGATCTCTCAGGAAATTGAAGGCCAGTCTGAAAAAGATCTGCCGTCCGGCACCCTGCGGGTGGCATGCGCGCACTTTACCGCCATGCATCTGATTGCGCCGGTGCTGCCCGGTCTGCTCGCGCGCTACCCGCAGCTGCGCATCGAGCTGGACGTGAATAACCACCCGGTTAGCCTGGTGGGAGAGCGCATTGATGTCGCCGTACGTATTACCGATAACCCTGAACCCGGCATGATTGCCCGCCGGCTGGGGGAGTGCCGCTCGGTGCTTTGCGCCTCGCCGGAGTATCTGACACAACACGGTATCCCCGTCAGCCCCGAAGAATTAGCCCGGCATAACTGCCTGCATTACAGCTTTTTTGCCGGGCAGTCCTGGCACTTCCTGACGCCGGAAGGAGAAAGCCTGAGCGTGGCAGTCAGCGGCAACCTGAGCGCCAGCATCTCTTCGCTGTTGATGGACGCGGCTATCAAGCACTGTGGTATTGCCATGCTGCCGGAGCGCGAGGCGCGTGCCGCGCTGGATCAGGGATTGCTGGTGTCGGTACTGGAGGCTCTGGAGCCGAAACCGCTTGCCATCCATGGCATTTATCAGTCACGGGAATACCAGCCTGCCGCGCTGCGCGTGTTCCTCGACGAACTGGCCCGCTACCTGGCTTAAGAGCAGGGTTGACGGGTGATTATTTTGCCTTTAGCCAGGGAGAGGATGTGCTCCAGAAAATAATATCCGCCCCGAGATAATTTTCCGCGAACCGATCAAATTCTGCTTTGGTGAAGGGCTTGCCGGTCTCAGGATTTTTATAGGTCAGGGTCGGTTCCTGAACCGCCATGGCGATGAGCGGCAGCGTCTGTTTATTTTTATGGAAGAAGGGATAGGCATTCTTCATGTGTGCCTTGCGGTTGGGAACAATATCCGGCCCACCCAGACCGACATTATTGGCGCTGGCATACGTAAACAGACGCCCCATGTAGTTGTGGTCATTATCCCACTCGCACGGCCAGAAGTTCACGTATTGCACCACGTGTGATTTCTTAAAAGCCTTTCGCGCAAAGGCCAGATTTTCCATTTCTCCAGCGAAATAGCTGTCGCAGGTAAACCCGGCGGGCGGATTTTTTTCGTCGAGATCGATGGCGGTTTCGGGCAGGTTTACGCCATACACCTCGCCATCAAAGCGTTTCGCGAGGGCGGCCAGCAAAGCCTGGTAGCGCTGGCGCACGGCGGGATCCCACTGACGCGCCACCCATCCTGAACCGACAGGCTTGCCTTCGCCGGGGTTATCGAACTGCGGCGCAATCCCCCCACCGTATTGCTTATCGTGCATCAGATAGTCCGGCACGTAGCGGGCGTCCGCCTCAAAGAAACGATCCTGGATTTGAATAAAGAGGTTTTTTCCGGCGGCCTTAACGCGCGCCAGATCCTGTTCTATCCGCGAGAAGTCATAGTTGTCTTTGCCGGGCTCCAGCAAGCGCCAGTTGTAAACGATCTGCACACCGCCGACATCGCTTCGCGCAACGAGCGGAAACACCGCGTCGAGCTCGCCGGAGCTGGTGTAGATAAAATTCTCCGGCGTTTTCGCCAGTGAAGACAGCGATACCGCCAGTGTGGTCAGGGCAACGGCCATGCTGATTTTTAGCGCCATATCATTATCCTTTTTGTCGGTTCAGCAGGTGAAAGTCCTGGAATTGTCTGTGTTCCAGAGTGGGTCAGATGCGTAGTCTATACTTAACCCTTTGTAAGCCAAAAGGAGAGCAAGAATGACTATTCATAAGCACGGTTCGGCACACTGGTCTGGCGACATTAAGCGCGGTAAAGGAACGGTTTCCACCGAGAGCGGCGTTCTTAATCAACAGCCTTATGGTTTCAATACCCGCTTTGAGGGTGAAAAGGGGACCAACCCCGAAGAGCTGATTGGCGCGGCACATGCGGCCTGTTTTTCGATGGCGCTGTCGCTGATGCTCGGTGAAGCGGGCTATACCGCTGACTCTATTGATACCACGGCGGACGTCTCTCTGGATAAAACCGACGGCGGCTTTGCCATCACAAAGGTTGCCCTGAAAAGCAAGGTCACCGTTCCAGGCATCGCCCCCCAGCAGTTCGATGGCATTATTCAGAAAGCAAAAGCGGGCTGTCCGGTATCGCAGCTCCTGAAAGCCGAGATTACCCTGGACTATAAGCTTAACTAAGCCCCAGCCGGGTTCGCGCCCGGCTACCCCTTCAGCGCGGCGGGGAACACCTCCGCCAGCCACGCAATAAACACCTTAAGACGGTGCGTCAGATGCCGGTTCTGCGGGTAAACTACATGAAACGGATAGGCGGCAGGGCGCCAGTCGCCCAGGATCGCCGTCAGCGTTCCCGCCTGCAAATACGACTTTGCCGAATACTCAAAGGTTTGAACGATCCCCAATCCCGCTGCGGCAGCCGCCAGATGGGCATTACTTTCATTGACGCCCAGATAGTGCGGAATATTGATTTCCAGCGCCTCGCCGTTCTTTCTGAAGCGAAACGGAAATGCCCGCCCGGTGACGGGCGAAAGGTAGCTGATCAGCTTGTGGCCGTTGCACAGCTCCTGGGGATAGGCCGGAACGCCATGTTTTTTCAGGTAACCCGGCGTCGCGCAGGTGACCATTTCGGCGTTGCCAATATGGCGGGCGATGAGGGTAGAGTCGTTCAGCGGCCCGCCGCGGATGACGCAGTCAACGTTACCGCTGATGAGATCCACCGGACGATCGGCTACCCCAAGGTCGATGCGGATTTCCGGGTAGCGCCGCATAAAATCCGGCAGCAGGGGGATAAGCACGTCGCGGGCGGTGGATCCGCCTATATCAACCCGCAGATGCCCTTTTGGCGTCGCGCGGGAAATGCGAAACGCGGTGTCGATGTCTTCAATATCTATCAAGACCCTGAGCGCTTTTTCATAGTATTCCATCCCTTCAGGCGTCGCGACCACCCGTCGAGTGGTGCGGTGCAGAAGGCGTATCTCCAGGTGCGCCTCAAGCGATTTGACCAGCTTGCTCAGGGTGGCGATCGGCATATTCAGCGAGTCCGCCGCGCGGGTAAAGCTGCCGGTTTCCACCACCCGGGTAAAAGCGCGCATCGCCATTAGCTGGTCCATTAGGCTCCCCTGATTATTTCTGTGTGTGAATAGTCATTTTCATTTTTGCCGGTTTTTCACTAATCCTGCAAGGGCTAAAGTTTGTCCAACGCAAACCCAACAAAAGGTAAATGACATGAACACGACTCTCTCAGGAAAAATCGCACTGGTCACCGGCGGCAGCACCGGCATTGGTCTTGCCACGGCGCAGGAGCTGGCGGCGCAGGGCGCGAAGGTGTATATCACCGGACGCCGTCAGGCCGAGCTTGAAGCGGCGGTCGCAGAAATTGCTTCAACGGCAGTGGGCATTCGCGCAGACGTGTCAAAACTGGCGGATCTGGACGAGGTCTATGCCCGGATAGCCAAAGAAGAAGGCTGCCTCGATATTCTGTTCGCCAATGCGGGTGGCGGGGATATGCTGCCGCTGGGCGCGATCACCGAAGAGCAGTTTGACCGGATTTTTGGCACCAACGTCCGCGGGGTGCTGTTTACGGTGCAGAAGGCGTTGCCTCTGCTCTCCGCCGGATCCTCGATTATTCTGACCGGCTCGACGGTCTCCATTAAGGGGACGGCAAACTTTAGCGTCTACAGCGCCAGCAAGGCCGCCGTGCGCAACTTTGCCCGCTCTTGGGCGCTGGATTTGCAGGGCCGTGGGATCCGCGTCAACGTGGTCAGCCCGGGCCCGATCAAAACCCCTGGCCTCGGCGATCTGGTGCCGGAAGAACACCGTCAGGGGCTGTACGACGCGCTGGCCGCTCAGGTGCCGCTGGGCCGTTTAGGCGCGCCGGGTGAGGTGGGTAAAGCGGTGGCGTTTCTGGCCTCCGACGCGGCCAGCTTTATTAACGCCACCGAGCTGTTCGTGGACGGTGGGATGGCGCAAATTTAACCCAGACTGCGCCAGCAGCGGACGTCACGGCCCTCACGAGAGGGCTGTAACGGCTGGGGCTGTTCGCACCCCTGCGCGGCCATCGGGCATCGGTCACGGAAAAAACAGCCTTCGGGCAGATGACGGTTGCCGGGAAGCTCCGTTTTGCGTAAGGCCAGCGTCTCATCCAGCGGTTCACCGGTGCGGGGAACCGAATCGAGCAGCAGACGGGTGTAAGGATGGCGCGGCTCCCCAAGCACCTGAGCGGCGCTGCCCAGCTCCACAATCTGCCCAAGGTACATCACCGCCACGCGGTCGCTCATGTGCCGGACCACCGAGACGTTATGCGAGATCAACACGTAGGTCAGATTACGCTGCTGCTGCAGGGTCACCAGCAGGTTGAGGATCTGCGCCTGCACGGAGATGTCCAGCGCGCTGGTGGGTTCATCAAGCACGATGATATCCGGATCGGACGAGAGCGCCCGGGCGATGGCAATGCGCTGACGCTGCCCGCCGGAGAAGGCGTGCGGAAGCCGGTCGAGATACTCCGGGCGAATGCCCACCTGCAGCGCCAGGTTTTCAGCCAGCTGACGGCGGTCGCGCTCGCTGCTGCGCTTTTGTACCCACACCGGCTCGGTGATGATGCGCCAGACCGGCAGGCGCGGGTCGAGCGAGGAGAGCGGATCCTGAAACACCATCTGCATGCCGCCCGCATGGTGCGCCCGCTGGCAGGCGCCGGTGCTGGGCTTAAGCATGCCCATCAGCAGCTGGGCCAGCGTGCTTTTCCCGCAGCCCGATTCCCCGACGATACCGAGCGTTTCTCCCCGACGGATCTCAAGGTCGAGCCCGTTAAGCGCATGGACCTTTTCCGTCACGCGCCCCAGCCAGTTTTTCCGCGCTGCAAAATTGACGTGCACGCTATCCAGTTCCAGCAGTACATCAGACATGGGCTTTCTCCCGTTGTGGATACCAGCAGGCGGCCTGTTGGCCTTCTGCGCCAGTGGGCGCTAAGCGTGGGGTTTCGCTGCATTTCGCCCCGGCGGCAAAGCAGCGCTCGCGGAACGCGCATCCCGGCGGAAGCTGGCTGAGGTTGGGGACCGTGCCGGGGATGGCGGGAAGCGGGGCGCGCGGCTGGCCGTTTTCCGGTGCGCACTGCAGCAGGCCGATGGAGTAGGGATGTACAGGCTGGTGGATCAGCGTTTGCGTGGTACCGCTCTCGATCACGCTGCCCGCATACATCACGTACATCTTGTCGCAGAGCTGAGAAACCACGGCCATATCGTGGCTGATAAACAGCACCGAGGTGCCGCTGGCCCGCGCCTTGTGCTTCAGCAGGCGCAGCACCTGCAGCTGGACGGTGACGTCCAGCGCGGTGGTCGGTTCGTCGGCGATAATCAGCTCCGGCTCGCAGGAGAAGGCAAGGGCGATCATCACCCGCTGGCGCATGCCGCCGGACAGTTCAAACGGATAGCGCGCCATGACCTGCTTCGCGTCGGGTATTTGCATCTCTTCCAGAAGGGTAATCGCCTTCTGCTGCGCCTCACGCCTGGAAAGCGGTTGATGCTGGCGAATTACCTCCACCATCTGTTTGCCAATCCGCCGCGTCGGGTTAAGGGCGGTCATGGGCTCCTGAAAAATCATCGCCACCTTTGCGCCGCGCCACTGGCGAAGCTGTTTCTCGGACGCCGTCAGGACGTTTTCGCCGAGTAATTTCACCTGGCCGTGATGAATGCGGTAGCTGCCTTCCGGCAGCAGACGCATGGCGAGCATGGCGGTCACCGATTTACCGGAACCGGATTCGCCCACCACGCCGACAATTTCACCCCTGCCGATCTCCAGCGAGACGTGGTTAAGCGCGTGGACCTCGCCGCGAAAAATCGGGAAGCTCAGGTGCAGGTCTTCAATCTTGAGTACCGGGTCGGTCATCACTGTTTCCCTCCTGACTTCGGATCCAGCAGATCGCGAATACCGTCTCCAAACAGGTTAAAGCCCACGGCGGTTATCAAAATCGCCGCACCGGGAAAGGCGCAGTACCACCACTGGTCCAGAACGTAGTTACGGCCGACGGCCACCATCGCGCCCCATTCGGCGGTCGGCTGCTGCGCCCCCAGGCCAATAAACCCCAGCGTGGCGGCCATCAGGATGGCGCTGCCGATGTCCAGCGACGCCTGCACGATCAGCGGCGGCAGGGCGTTGCGCAGGATATGCCAGCGGATCAAATGCCAGCGGGAGGCGCCAAAGGTGCGGGCGGCCTGCACGTAGGTAAACTGGCGCACCACCAGGGTTTGGCCGCGCGCCAGGCGGACGTAGAACGGAATGCGGACAATCGCAATTGCCAGCATGGCGTTAAACAGGCTCGGCCCCAGCGCGGCGGCCAGCGCCATGGTCAGCACCAGGGAAGGAATGGAGAGCATAATGTCCATTACCCGCATGATGACGGCGTCGCCGCGTCCGCCCAGCACGCCGGACAGACAGCCCAGCAGCGAGCCGATGCCGCCCGCAATTACCACCACCGCCAGCCCGGCGGTAATGGACTGCTGGCTGCCCGCCAGCACGCGGCTGAACAGATCGCGGCCCACCTCGTCGGTGCCAAACCAGTGCTGTGCAGAAGGCGCCTGCAGGCGGGCGGTCAGATCCAGCGCGTTCGGGTCGTGCGGCACTATCCACGGCGCGGCCACCATAATGAAAAGCATCACGAGCATAATGATGCCGCCAACGATCGTGAGCGGGCTTTGACGCAGCATCCAGAACAGCTTTGCCCAGTTGATGCGTTGTCTGGCGGTTTTAACCGGGACGGGCGTTTCCTGCGTTAACATCATTCGGCACCTCCGCGCCCGATTCGCGGGTCAATCCACAGGTAAAGCAGATCGACCACCAGATTAACCAGCACGTAGGCCAGCGAAACAACGACGGCAAAGCCCATCACGGCAGGGAAATCGAGCGCCTGAATGGACGTCACCACCCAGGCGCCCATGCCCGGCCAGGCAAAGACGGTTTCGGTCAGTACGGCGCCGTACAGCAGATCCCCCAGCGCCAGCCCGAGCACGGTAATCGACGGGATCATCGCATTCGGCAGGGCGTAGCGCAGGACGATATACCAGCCGGGCAGGCCGCTGGCGCGGGCCGTGCGAATGTAGTCCTCGCTAAGCTGCTCCAGCATCGCCGAACGGACCTGGCGTGCGACGATGCCCAGGTGGACAAATGCCAGCGTCAGCGAGGGTAAAATCAGGTGCTGCAGCGCATTGAAAAAGACCTCGCCGTTGCCCTCAAGGAGCGCGTCCAGCAGATAAAAGCCGGTGATGTGCGTCGGTGGATCGAGCCAGTCGTCCAGCCTGCCGCCGCCCGGCAGGATTTGCAGGTGCCCGTAGAACAGCACGATGACGCCCAGCCCAAGCCAGAAGGCCGGGGTGGAGATGCCAGTCATCGCCATTAAACGTACCAGGTGATCCAGCCAGCGGTTGCGGTACACCGCCGATAAAATCCCCAGCGGCACGCCGATGACCAGCGCCAGCAGGAGTGAACAAAAGGCCAGCTCCAGCGTGGCGGGGAAAAAGGCCTTCAGGTCTTCCGCAACCGGACGACCGGTACGGATGGACGTGCCTAAATCACCGTGGGCCAGGGCGTCAACGTAGCGGCCAAACTGAACGTACAGGGGCTGGTCCAGCCCTAACTGCTGGCGGATGTTCTGCACGATGTCGTCGCTGGCGCGATCGCCGGCCAGCAGACGGGCCGGATCGCCGGGGATCAGGTGCGAAATAATAAAGGTGATAATACAGACACCGGCCACCACCAGGAGTAACCCCCAGCAGCGCTGGCGCACTATGCTCCAGAACGTCATACGCTTTCCCCCGGCGAAACGGTTACTTGCTCATGGTGGCGATGTTAAACACCTGCTCGAGCATCGGATTAAAGGTGAAGCCTTTGACCTCTTTGTTCATCGCCAGCTGGTAGTTCTTCTGGAACAGATAAACGTATGCCGCTTCGTCGATAACCACCTTTTGCGCCTGCTGGTAATCTTTGGTGCGTTCAGCCTGGTCGGTGGTTTTCAGCGCGGCCTGCAGCAGGGAATCGACCTCTTTGTTCTCATAGAACGAGCGGTTGCCCGGCAGCCCTTTTTTATCCGATTCGAACCAGTAGTTCATGAACATATACGGGTCGGCAAAGTCCGGGCTCCAGTTGCCGATGGCGATGTCGTAATCGCCTTTGCCGACGCGGTCGCGCATGGTGGCGTTGGCCAGTTTCTCCAGCTTGACGTTAATGCCGATCTTGCCAAGGCTGGCCTGGGTTGAGAGGGCGATAGGCTCCCAGTTTGGATCGTTGTCCGAGTAGAGGAAGGTCAGGCTGGCGGGCTTGTCTTTGACCTTCTCCAGGGCTGCTTTAGCTTTGGCCTCGTCGAGGCTGTACTGCATAGCCGCGGCGTCAAAACCCCACATGCCTTCCGGGATCGGGCCGCGCATCTGCTTGCCGTTGCCGCTCAGAATGCCTTTCACCATCCCCTGATAGTCCGTCGCCCAGGAGACCGCGCGGCGTAAATCCACCTGATTGAGCGGCGCTTTGCTGTTGTTGAGGTAGAGGTAGGTCACGCGCAGGGACGGGTATTCGGCGACGGCGACTTTGCCTTCCTGCTTCAGGGCTGCCAGCTGATCGACCGGCAGGGAGTCGGCAATGTCCAGGTCACCGCGGGAAAGCTGCAGACGGCGCGACGCGCTCTCACCGATAATTTTTACCGAGACGCGCTTAAAGTGCGGCTTGTCGCCAGACCAGTGCGGGTTTGGCACCAGCACCAGCTGCTGGCCTTTCTGCCAGCTCTTCAACATAAACGGCCCGGAACCGGCGGTGTTTTGCGCCAGAAAGCCGCGCGCATCGTCTGCGGCATTGGCCTTCAGCACCGCCGGGTTAATGATGGACGCCCCGTCGTTTGCCAGGGTGTAGAGGAAAGGCGCGAACGGCTGGCTGAGGGTGAACTTCACCGTGTGGTCATCAACGGCATCAATTTTCAGATCTTTCGGGAAGGCTTCAGACGGCCCCTGGCTGAGCTTCAGCAGGCGCTCAAAGGAGAGTTTGACCGCCTTGGCGGTAACCGGCGTGCCGTCAGAGAATTTGGCGTTATCCGCCAGGGTGAAGGTCCACTCTTTCTGGTCGTCGGAAGCTTTCCAGCCCGTCGACAGATCGCCTTCCACCTCGGTAGAGCCTGGCTTGTACTTGACCAGACGCTGGTAGGACGGATAGGTGACGGTCCAGTCGTTGTTATCGATAGTGATAGCTGGATCGAGCGTTTGCGGGTCGGAGGCTTTCCCGATCGCCAGCATGTCTTTCGGGACGGCAGCCAGCGCCAGCGGTGCGCTCAGGGCCAGCGTGGCGGCAATGATGGTCGAGAGAAGCGATGTTTTCATGGCAGTGCTCCAGGTTCAAAGAGAGGTGTGCGTCAGGGGAAAACAGGCAAAACGGTCGTCAAGCAGCGGGTAGCTGGCGGCGTTAGGCAGTTCGAAGTGCCACCATTCGCTGCTGATACCCACAAAACCGCCGCCGAACATGATGGCGTTCAGCAGCAGACGGTTACGCTGGGCGTGCGGCGGTACGGAGGGGTGATACGGATGCGATCGGTCATGCATTTCGTCAAAACCGGCGCCCATATCCAGCACGGCGTTATGTTCGTCCATCAGGGTGACGTCGATGGCCGTGCCGCGGCTGTGGTTGGAGCCAATCGCCACGTCGACCACGTATTCCGGGTTGGGGCAGGCCTCCCACAGCTGAGCCTGCGCCTGCTGCGGCCGATAGGCGTCGTAGACCACCAGCTTCAGCCCGGCCAGCGTGGCAATGCTGATGGCTTTTGCCAGCGCGGTAGCGGCATCGGTATGAAGCAGGCACAGCGCCTCCTGATAGATCGGGCGGCCGGTGATGTTGTCGGCGGTGGCGTATTTCAGATCGATATGCAGCGTGGGGAACGTCTTCGCCACATCAATCAGTTCACTCTCTACGGGCATAGCTCCGCTCCTTTAGCGTTCGAATTGACCAAACTCTTGTTGTAATTGTCGGTTTACCGCCAGACGAGCCGGAAGCGCATCGCCCAGCGCTTCCACCACGCCCGACAGCAGCAGGTTGAACAGGCAGCTTACGGGGGCAAGTGAATCCCAGAAATGACCGGTATCGGTTTTCACCTGCAGCAAATCCATCGGGTAATCCCGCGCCCACGGGCACCAGATGTCGGTGATTAAGGCCAGCGGAATGCCTTTCTCGCTCGCGACGCGGCAGTACTGGCGCGCCATTGCGAAGTAGGTACGCGTATCTGTCAGCACGACATAAGGGTGCGAGAACCCCGAGTTCAGGGATTCCACCCAGCTGCCGGATGCCCCTTCGGAGTAGCTCACCCGCGGGCGGAGGTATTCAAGGTGGCTGAAGAAGGCGTTGGCGATCCCGCGCGTGGACTGGATCCCCAGCACAAAGACCGCGTCCGCGTGGGCCAGATGGTGTACCACCTGGCGGAAGGCGTCCGTTTGCGCCAACTGGTACACCTGCGTGATGGCGTCCACTTCCAGCGACAGGGCGTGCTGAAGGCGGCTGGAAAGAGGGCGCTGCTGCTGCCAGGAGTCGAGCCGCTCGTTCATGCCCCAGGGCTGATACGGATCGCGCAGGCTTTTTTTGGCATCTTCCAGGTTGCGGTACCCCAGCTTGCGCAGGAAGCGTCCGACGGTAATTCCGCTGGTCCCGCTCGCCTGACCCACACTTTCCGCCGTTTCAAACGGGATTTGCGCGGCGTGCGCCAGCAGCCAGCTTCCGACCCGCTTTTCGCTGGGCGTGAGCTGGCTGAAGGTCGCTTCGATACGGCTCAACATCTCAGGTTTCGTCGTCATACCGCCTCGCTGTTAACAGGCTGTCAAAAGCTGATTTTGTGTTACCCAATTAACAATGCATGACGCGTGCCATATTCACAGGCGGGCGAAAACCCGCTGCGCAGTAAACTTCATGCAATATTTAGTTAACCAATGATCAACATTTGTGCAGCGTAGTTCACTTTTGGTGCACTGGCTGAGCGGGCAGGTATGAATTTGGTGAATACGTCAGTCCGTTCACATTTTTGATAAGATAGATGTACTGTGAATATAAAAGGGATCCCGGCATGGCAAATCTGCCCTGGCGAGTCAGCGTGCGCCTGATCGCGCTTGCAAAGAAAACAGGAATGATCGTGGGGATCGTCCTGGTCGTTCTGCTGGCGGTGCGGGTCTATCTCTCGCAGCAGGGGCCGGAACTGCACCTGTGGCACACCTGGCGGGCCGATGAGATGTCCGCGCGCGAGATGGACAACACCGACTTTGCCGGGTATCAGGCCCGGGAAAAGGCGATTTTCACCGATCTGGATAACGCGGTGACGGCGAAAACAGCGGGCGAGGAACAAACCCCGTTAAACCGCTACTACCGCCAGAGCCTGGTGTGGCCCGGTCAGTTTGCCCCCGATGCCAACCGCTCCTTTGTGCTGATGCCGGCCGGAAAGCCACGCGGCGCGGTGGTGCTGCTGCACGGTTTGACGGACTCGCCTTACAGCGTCCGACGCCTTGCCGTGAACTATCAACAGCACGGCTTTGTGGCCGTGGTCCCGCGTCTACCCGGGCACGGCACCGCGCCCGGTGCGCTGACGGACGTTGACTGGGAAATGTGGCTGGCGGCGACGCGTCTTGCGGTGCGGGAAGCCACGCGCCTGGCGGGTGAGGCTGTGCCTTTGCATCTGGTGGGCTACTCCAACGGCGGGGCGCTGGCGATGAAATATACCCTCGATGCGCTTGACACTTCTGCGCTGCGTAAACCCCAGCAGGTGATCCTGCTCTCACCGATGATCGGCGTGACGTCCTTTGCGCGCTTTGCCGGTTTCGCCGGGTTACCGGCGCTGCTGCCGGCGTTTGCTAAAGCAGCCTGGCTGAATATTGCGCCGGAATATAACCCGTATAAATACAATTCTTTCCCGGTTAATGCCGCTCGCCAGTCGTGGCTGCTGACGAAGGCCCTGCAGGAGCAGATTGGCCGTGAGGCGCGGGTAAACAGGCTGGCGAAATTGCCGCCGGTGCTGGCGTTCCAGTCGGTCATGGATTCTACGGTCAGCACCCGCGCGGTGGTGACCGGCCTGTTCGACCAGCTTCCCGCAAACGGCAGCGAGCTGGTGGTGTTTGACATCAACCAGGCGGCGAGCTTCCGCCCGCTGTTCAAACCGTCGTCGTGGACGGCTACCTCGGCCCTACTGCCGGTTGCGCAAAGGCGTTACAGTGTCACTATTATTACCAATGCTGGCGAGCACAGTTTCTCGACGGTGGCGAAAATCACTCCAGCAGGCAGCACGCAGGAGACGGTCGTGCCGCTTGCGCAGTCCTGGCCGCAGGATGTCTATTCACTGTCGCACGTTGCGGTGCCGTTCACGCCGGATGACGATCTCTATGGTCGTGAACCTGCAGTGAAAAACCGCTACGGCATCAGCCTCGGGACAATTGCGCTCTGGGGAGAAACGTCCGTGTTGAGCGTCGCAAAAGAAGCGCTGATGCGGGTCACCTCGAACCCGTTCTACGACTATATGCAGGAGAGGATCGACAGCCGGATTGGCGACGGGGGAAAGTAACGTTCCTTTGTGGTGTGAATAAGTTAGGTCGCATTGATTAAGTATGTTAAATAGAAGCTTCAAAGCACCTCTCTTTCTCATCGGAACCCATTTTTGTGCTGACGACTCTGATCTACCGAAGCCAGTTGAATTTATCCCCCCCGACCACTGAACTGCGGGAGCTGGTGGAGCGCGCCAGGGGCCGCAATGCAAAACTGAATATCACCGGCGTCCTCCTTGCTAAAGGGGACGACGTTCTGCAGATCCTCGAAGGGTCGGAAGAGAGTGTGGTCAAACTGTTCCACACCATCCGTGAGGACAAGCGGCACAGCGGGGTGGTTGAACTGCTGCGGGACTATGGTCCGCGCAGACGCTTCGAAAACGTCGGCATGCTGCTGTTCGATCTGCAAATGCAGTCGCCGAAAGAGGTGCTGCAGTCGGTGCTGCGCTACAGCAAGCTGGAGAGCTATCTGACCTCCGACGATCGGGTGTTCAAATTTATTCAGACCTTTATAACCGGTAAACGTCCGGCCCCGTCGGGGGCACGCTACACCCCGGACAAATGGACGCTCTCGACCGAAACGTTACCCTTTGGTGAGCATCTGGGCCTGATTGTCGGGCAAACCTGCCAGTTTGCGCTGCAGCCTATTGTCGAGCCCTCGGAAGGGAAGATCAGCTCCCTTGAGGCGCTTATCCGCGGCAACGACGGCGGCAGCCCGGAGCATTTCTTCAGCACTGTCAACCCGGACAACGTCTACGAAGTCGATCTCCAGACAAAAGCGTATGCCTTTGCGCTGGCGGAAAAGCTGGGCATTGGCAGCCATAAAATCGCGGTAAACCTGCTTCCCATGTCGCTGGTTAATGTCCCTGGCGCGGTGGAATTTCTGGTCAATCAGATTAAAAAGCATGGCCTTCAGCCGGAGCAGGTGGTCATTGAAGTCACTGAAAACGAGATGATCTCCGGGTTCAACCAGTTTAACAGCGCCATTAAGCAGCTTCGCGGCGAGGGGATTGGCCTGGCGATCGATGATTTTGGTTCGGGCTATGCCGGGCTTTCGCTGCTGACCCGCTTCCAGCCTGACAAAATTAAAATCGACCGCGAAATTGTCAGCAACATCCACCTGAGCGGCCCGAAGCAGGCGATCGTGCGCTCCATCATCAGCTGTTGCTCCGATCTGGAAATCACCCTGGTGGCTGAAGGCATTGAGAAAATAGAAGAGTGGTGCTGGCTTGAATCCGCCGGTATCCGTCGTTTCCAGGGCTTCCTGTTTGCCCGGCCGCAGCTTAATGGCGTCGGCGATATCTACTGGCCGCATCTGGTGCGGTAAGGCAATTTTCCCTCCCGTTATTTCCCCTTTGCCCGGCCTGTGCTTAAATAGCTAAAACGGTTTAACATAGTTTAGCTAAGAGGATCACATGAAGAAAATCTGGGTACTTGGCGATGCGGTAGTGGATTTGCTGCCCGATGGAGAAGGCAGATTGCTGCAGTGTCCCGGCGGCGCACCGGCAAACGTTGCGGTCGGAATTGCCCGGCTCGGCGGCCAGAGCGCCTTTATCGGCAGGGTTGGCGACGATCCTTTCGGGCGCTTTATGGCGAAAACGCTCGCTGACGAGCGGGTTGACGTGACGTGGATGCGCCTTGACCCGGCGCACCGCACCTCAACGGTAGTGGTCGATCTGGACGACCATGGCGAGCGCTCGTTTACGTTCATGGTGCGCCCGAGCGCCGATCTGTTTCTGGAACCCGCCGATCTGCCACCGTTTAGCGCCGGAGAGTGGCTGCACGTCTGCTCCATCGCGCTAAGCGCAGAGCCGAGCCGTACGGCGACATTTGAGGCGATGGCCGCCATCCGTGAAGCGGGCGGTTACGTCAGCTTCGACCCCAATATTCGCCCGGATCTCTGGCCGGATGAGAACACACTGCATGGCTGCCTGGAGCAGGCCCTGCAAAGCGCCGACGTGGTGAAACTTTCGGTAGAAGAGCTGGCCTTTTTCACCGGCAGCGCGGAGGTCAACGTCGGTCTGGAAGTGCTGATTGAGCGCTGCCCGGCGCGTCTGGTGCTGGTCACTCAGGGTAAAGAGGGCGTCATCGCCTGGCATGACGGCGCAGTGGAGCACTATCCGGCAACGCCTGTTGAGTGTGTCGATACCACCGGCGCGGGCGATGCCTTTGTGTCGGGGCTGCTCTACGGGCTGGCTGCCGGGCAGGACCTGACGCCGGTCATCGCCTTAGCCCAGCGCTGCGGCGCATTAGCCACCACGGCCAAAGGGGCGATGACCGCCTTGCCGTGGCAGCACGAACTGTAATTCCTCCCTTCACTGGCCGCCATCCGGCGGCCTGAATTGTCGCCTCGATCACACTTACTAAAACGGTTTAGCAAAAAAGATTGCCGATCCAAAATTCACAGGTTTAGTATCAGCAACCTAAGCCGGTTTAGCAATTTAGCACGTTTAATGACTTCTTTTAGGGATGCGACAAAATGTATAAAAAACGCAGACTTGCCGTGATGATAGGCATGCTGGCCGGAAGTACCTCTGTTTTTGCCCAAACGGATATGACAAGTATCGAAGCGCGTCTTGCCGCGATGGAGCAGCGCCTCCAGGCGGCGGAAACGCGTGCGCAGGTGGCTGAAAAACGCGCCGCCGATGCGGAACAAAAAACGCAGCAGCTGGTTGCCGCTCAGCAGCAGACGCAAACGACAACTCAGGCGGTAGCGCAGCGCACCACCGCGCTGGAGAAGAAGGCGGATCAGACCGGCGGGTTTGAGTTCCACGGCTATGCCCGCTCTGGCCTGCTGATGAACGATGCGGCCTCCAGCAGCAAAAGCGGCCCTTATCTGACCCCAGCCGGAGAAACCGGCGGCGCGGTAGGGCGTCTGGGGAACGAAGCCGACACCTACGTCGAGCTGAACCTGGAGCACAAGCAAACCCTGGATAACGGGGCGACCACGCGCTTCAAGGCGATGCTGGCCGACGGTCAGAGAACCTATAACGACTGGTCAGCCGATACCAGCGATCTCAATATTCGCCAGGCTTTCGCGGAGCTGGGCAACCTGCCTGATTTTACCGGCGCGCTGAAGGGCAGCACCTTCTGGGCAGGTAAACGCTTCGACCGCGACAACTTTGACATTCACTGGCTGGACTCCGACGTGGTGTTCCTGGCCGGTACCGGCGGCGGCGTCTACGACGTGAAATGGAACGATTCGCTGCGCAGTAACTTCTCCATTTACGGCCGCAACTTCGGCAGCGTGGAGCAGACCGACAACAACGTTCAAAACTATATTCTCAGCATGAACCACTTCGCCGGCCCGTTCCAGCTGATGGTGAGCGGCCTGCGGGCGAAGGATAACGACGACCGTAAAGACACTAACGGCGATCTGATTAAAACGGATGCCGCCAATCACGGCGTTCATGCCCTGGTAGGCTTGCATAATGATAGCTTCTACGGCCTGCGCGAAGGGACTGCCAAAACGGCGCTGCTGTATGGTCACGGGCTGGGTGCGGAGGTGAAAAGCATCGGCTCCGACGGCGCGCTGCTGTCTGAGGCGGATACCTGGCGCTTCGCAAGTTACGGTGTCACGCCGATCGGCGGTGGCTGGAGCGTTGCGCCCGCCGTTCTGGCACAGAGCAGTAAAGATCGCTACGTCAAGGGCGATAGCTATGAGTGGGTAACGCTCAATACCCGCCTGATCAAAGAGGTCACCCAGAATTTCGCGCTGGCGTTTGAGGGAAGCTATCAGTACATGGATTTAAATCCGGAAGGCTATAAGGATCGCAACGCCGTCAACGGCAGTTTCTACAAGCTGACCTTTGCGCCAACCTTAAAAGCGAGCAAAATCGGCGATTTCTTCAGCCGTCCTGAGCTGCGCCTGTTTGCCACCTGGATGGACTGGAGCAGCAAACTGGATCATTACGCCAGCGATGATGCCTTTGGCAGCAGCGGCTTCAACGCCGGCGGGGAATGGAACTTTGGGGTCCAGATGGAAACCTGGTTTTAACCCATCACGCTCCCGCCTGGCGGGAGCGTTTCGTACATCATAAAAAGAAGTCAGGCAGAGGTATCTATGGATTTTAATCAAATCGCCCGCGAGCTTATTCCGCTGCTCGGTGGCAAGGAAAATATCGCCAGCGCGGCGCACTGCGCAACGCGTCTTCGTCTGGTGCTGGTCGATGACGCGCTGGCGGATCAGCAGGCCATCGGCAAGGTCGACGGCGTAAAAGGCTGCTTCCGTAACGCCGGGCAGATGCAGGTGATTTTTGGTACGGGCGTGGTCAACAAGGTTTATGCCGCGTTTATTCAGGCGGCCGGGATAAGTGAGTCCAGCAAGTCGGAAGCCGCAGATCTGGCGGCGCGCAAGCTGAACCCGTTCCAGCGCATTGCCCGTCTGCTCTCCAACATCTTTGTGCCAATCATCCCCGCGATTGTGGCGTCCGGTCTGCTGATGGGCCTTCTCGGCATGGTGAAAACCTACGGCTGGGTCAATGCGGATAACGCCATCTACATCATGCTGGACATGTGCAGCTCCGCGGCGTTCATCATCCTGCCTATTCTGATTGGCTTCACCGCCGCGCGCGAATTTGGCGGTAACCCGTACCTCGGCGCGACGCTGGGCGGCATTCTGACCCACCCGGCGCTGACCAACGCCTGGGGCGTGGCGTCGGGCTTCCACACCATGAACTTCTTCGGCCTAGAGATTGCGATGATTGGCTATCAGGGCACGGTATTCCCGGTGCTGCTGGCCGTCTGGTTTATGAGCATCGTCGAGAAAAACCTGCGCCGCGCGATCCCGGATGCGTTAGACCTGATCCTGACCCCGTTCCTCACCGTCGTTATCTCCGGCTTTATCGCCTTGCTGATTATCGGCCCGGCGGGGCGCGCTCTGGGGGACGGTATCTCCTTTATTCTGAGCACGCTGATCGCCCACGCGGGCTGGCTGGCCGGGCTACTGTTCGGCGGGCTTTACTCGGTAATTGTGATCACCGGTATTCACCACAGCTTCCACGCGATTGAAGCCGGGCTGCTGGGTAACCCGTCGATTGGCGTTAACTTCCTGCTGCCGATCTGGGCCATGGCGAACGTGGCGCAGGGCGGCGCCTGTCTGGCGGTGTGGTTCAAAACCAAAGATGCCAAAATCAAAGCCATTACCTTACCGTCGGCGTTCTCTGCGATGCTGGGCATCACCGAAGCGGCCATTTTTGGTATCAACCTGCGCTTCGTTAAGCCGTTTATCGCCGCGCTGATCGGCGGTGCGGTGGGCGGGGCCTGGGTGGTCTCCGTACATGTATACATGACTGCCGTCGGGCTGACCGCCATCCCGGGCATGGCCATCGTGCAGGCCAGCTCGCTGCTGAACTATATTATCGGCATGGTGATTGCCTTCGGCGTGGCGTTTACCGTCTCGCTGCTGCTGAAATATAAAACGGATTCTGAATAATGACGTTACCTTCCCGCTGGCCTGCGATCCTGCAGGCCGTTATGAAAGGTCAGCCGCGGGCGCTGGCGGACAGCCATTATCCGCAGTGGCATCCCGCGCCGGTGACGGGGCTGATGAACGACCCGAACGGGTTTATCTGGTTTGCCGGCCGCTACCACCTGTTCTATCAGTGGAACCCGCTGGACTGCGAGCATCGCTTCAAGTGCTGGGGGCACTGGAGCTCTGCGGACCTCGTGCACTGGCGGCATGAGCCGCTGGCGCTGATGCCCGACGAAGAGTATGACCGCAACGGCTGCTACTCCGGCAGCGCCGTGGACAACCAGGGCGTTTTGACACTGTGCTACACCGGCAACGTCAAGTTCGATGACGGCAGCCGCACCGCCTGGCAGTGCCTGGCCGTGGAGCAGCCGGACGGAACGTTTACGAAGCTGGGGCCGGTGCTGGCGCTGCCGGAAGGCTACACCGGACACGTGCGCGACCCGAAGGTGTGGCAGCACGAAGGGGAGTGGTACATGGTGCTCGGCGCGCAGGATGTGCAAAAGCGCGGCAAGGTACTGCTCTTTAAATCAGCCGATTTGCACGCCTGGACTTCCTGCGGGGAGATCGCCGGTCACGGGATTAACGGCCTGACGGACGCGGGCTATATGTGGGAGTGTCCGGACCTGTTTGACCTCGACGGAACGCATGTTCTGATCTGCTGCCCGCAGGGGCTTGCGCGCGAGCCGCATCGCTACCTCAATACCTATCCGGCTACCTGGATGAGCGGGGCGTTTGATTACGCCAGCGCCGCATTCGATCACGGCGAGCTGCACGAGCTGGACGCGGGGTTTGAGTTTTACGCACCGCAAACCACGCTGGCGGAAGACGGACGCCGCATTCTGATCGGCTGGATGGGCGTACCGGACGGGGAAGAGATGCTTCAGCCAACCCGGGCGCACGGCTGGATGCACCAGATGACCTGCCCGCGCGAATTACGGTACCGCGACGGCAGGCTCTGGCAGATCCCGGCGCGCGAGCTGGCGGCGCTGCGTGAAGATGAGCAGCGCTGGCAGGGGCGCGCCAGCGACGCGCCCGAACTGGACGCGACGTGCCTGGAGTTTGAGCTTAGCGCCGCGCACGTGAGCGTCGATTTTGCCGGCGCGCTGCGTCTCATGGTTGATGAGCAGGGCATACGTCTTGAACGCGCGAGCCTCAAAACCGGTGAAACGCTGACCCGCTACTGGCAGGGCGACGTCAGTCATTTACGCGTTCTCTGCGACCGCTCCAGCGTTGAAATCTTCATCAACCACGGTGAAGGAGTGATGAGCAGCCGCTATTTTCCTGCCCATCCGGCCCGGGTGCGGTTCGAAGGTGCGTCCGATATCACATTACGCTACTGGTCGCTGCGCGCCTGCATGATAGAATGAGGGTTTTGGCAGCCGGATCTAAGTCGTTGTGAGAAAAACAAAACGCGTCACCATTAAAGACATCGCGGAGCTGGCGGGTGTGTCAAAAGCCACCGCCAGCCTGGTCCTGAACGGGCGCAGCAAAGAGCTTCGCGTGGCGGAAGAGACGCGCGAGCGCGTGCTGGCGATTGCAAAAGAGCACCACTATCAGCCCAGCATTCACGCCCGGTCGCTGCGCGATAACCGCAGCCACACCGTTGGTCTGGTGGTCCCGGAGATCACCAACTACGGTTTTGCCGTCTTTTCTCACGAGCTGGAAACGCTGTGCCGCGAGGCGGGCGTTCAGCTGCTGATCTCCTGCAGCGATGAAAACCCGGGGCAGGAGACGGTAGTGGTGAACAACATGGTGGCGCGTCAGGTGGACGGGCTGATTGTGGCTTCCAGCATGCTCAACGATGCGGACTACCATAAGCTCAGCGAGCAGCTGCCGGTGGTCCTGTTTGACCGTCACATCAACGACAGCGCGCTGCCGCTGGTTATTACCGATTCCATTACCCCGACGACCGAACTGGTGGCCGACATTGCGCGTCAGCATCCTGATGAGTTCTACTTCCTCGGCGGGCAGCCCCGCTTATCCCCGACGCGCGACCGTCTGGAAGGGTTTAAGCAAGGGCTGCGTGAGGCCGGCGTGGAGCTGCGCCCCGAGTGGATCATTCACGGCAACTATCACCCGAGCTCCGGATACGAGATGTTTGCTGAACTCTGCGCCCGCCTGGGGCGTCCGCCGAAAGCGCTGTTCGCCGCCGCCTGCGGGCTGCTGGAAGGGGTGCTGCGCTATATGGGCCAACATAACCTGCTGCAAAGCGATATCAGGTTAGCCAGTTTTGACGATCACTATCTCTACGATTCGCTGACGATCCCGGTGGATACCATCCGCCAGGATAACCGACAGCTGGCGTGGCACTGCTTTGATTTGATTAGCAAACTGATCGAGGGGGAGACCCCGGAACCGTTGCAACGCAAGCTGTCTGCCACCCTGCAGCGGCGCTATAAGTCATCTAAATAGCCCGACTGGATACTTCAATAACTTTAATTAATTTAAGTTTTGGAAGCGCCGATAACCATAAGGAATAATTCTCCTTGAGGTATTGGTTTATGTCGTTGAAAAAGTCGTCCCTGATTGTCCTGTTCTCGCTGCTTTTCTTCTTTGTTGTCAGCACCGTCACCAGCGTTGGCCTCATCATTAAAAGTAATAATTCGCTGGATAACGTCAACAAAGAGATCCAGGTTGTGCTGTCCATTATTGACCCCATCAACCACAGCCGTACGCTACGCGTGAGGGTTATGGAGTATGTGAAGATGGTGGAAGCGGGTAATACTGCCGGCGAGGCTGCCAAGCTTACCGCCGTGAAAGAGGCGCTGACCAAAGCGGACCACGCCTTTGCGGCCTTTATGGCGTCGCCGCGTCTGCCGGATGAAGCGCCGCTGGTGACAGCCTATCAGGACGGCTGGCAAAACTACCGCAACCAGGGGCTGGCGCCGCTGATCGACGCCGCCGAGGCGCACGATGTGGCTAAATTCAACGCGCTGATCCCGGAAGTCTCCCGCCTTGACCGCCAGTACGAGATCGTTCTCGACCAGGTGCTTTCCGTCCACCAGAAATACGCCAAAAGCCTGAACGAAGATGCGAGCAGTAACTTCGTCTCTGGACTGGCGATCGTTGCCGCTATCGCCAGCCTGTTTGTGGTGGTGATTATCGCCGTCAGCCTGCTGATGAAGCGCTTTGTCTTTGCGCCGATCAACCTGGCGCGCGAGCACTGCAGCCAGATTGCGGCTGGCAAGCTGGACATTCCGGTGCCGGTGAAGGGGAGTACAAGCAACGAAATCGACCATCTGATGGGCTCGATGGAGCAGATGCGTCAGGCGCTGCTGGCGACCATCGCCCAGGTGCGCGATGCGAGCCATACCGTAACGCACGCAGCGCAGGAGATTGCCTCCGGGAATATCGACCTGGCGTCACGCACCGAGCAGCAGGCTTCGGCGTTAACCCAGACGGCGGCCAGCATGGAAGAGCTGAGCGCGACGGTGGCGAACAATACCGATAATGTGTATCAGGCCGGTAAACTGGTGCAGGACGCGGTGAAAAATGCCCACACCGGTGAAGCGGTAACCCGCGAAGTCATCGACACGATGAATACCATCGCGGCGAACTCGAAGCGCATTGAAGACATCACCAGCGTGATTAACAGCATCGCCTTCCAGACCAACATTCTGGCACTGAACGCGGCGGTTGAAGCGGCGCGCGCCGGTACGCAGGGACGCGGCTTTGCGGTCGTAGCCAGCGAAGTGCGCACTCTGGCGCAGAAAAGCGCGGTGGCGGCGAAAGATATCGAAAGCCTGATCGCGCAGTCGGTCTCCAGCGTGAAAAACGGTGCGGAGCTGGTAAGCCGCTCGGGCGAGGTGATTGATTCGATCATTTCGTCGGTGAATAAAGTGAATACGCTGATGGAGCAGATCTCCGTCGCCTCTGAAGAGCAGAGCCGCGGGATCGGCCAGGTCGGGCAGGCGGTGACCGAAATGGACGGCGTGACCCAGCAGAACGCCGCGCTGGTGCAGCAGTCCGCCGCCGCAGCAGCCTCGCTGGAAGAGCAGGCGCAGCAGCTTTCACGGAGTATTTCGAGTTTTAGGTTGCCGGTGCAGGCTTGATTGAATGAGGGAGGCTCCGCAAGGAGCCTTTTTGTACCTGGCATAACCGTAACTGTATAATTCAGAAGGTCTCTGCAGGCAGCACAAATCTAATATTAACTATCACCAGGGAAAGTTATGTTAATCATTTTTAGTGGGCTACCCGGCAGCGGTAAAAGTACCGTTGCAAAAATTGTTGCTCAAAGGCTGGGGGCTGTTTATCTGCGGGTTGATACCGTTGAGCAGGCCATTCGTTCAGTTTCTGAACCCGGCCAGAAAACGGGTCCGGAGGGCTATTTTGCCCTCTATGGCTTAGCAAGTGAGAATCTTAAGCTGGGCTCCACCGTTGTTACCGATTCCGTTAATGATATTAACCTTGTGCGAGATGCTTTCCGCAATATTGCTCTGTCGTTGAAGGTGCCTTTCCTGGAAGTTGAAATTGTCTGCTCAGACGAAAAAGAACATCGTTTTCGCGTAGAGAACAGAGTCTCTGATATCCCAGGGCTCGCGCCTCCTGACTGGGAACAGGTTAAAAACCGTGAGTACGAAACCTGGGAAAGAGAACATCTCATATTGGATACCGCCCTGTTATCAGCTGCAGAGTGTGCAGATAAAATCCTGGAAATTAAGAACGCTCTAAACCGGCCTTAAACGGTGAACAAGCGCCAGCAATGGCTTTCACGGGGCGTGTGAAAATACGCTCCCCGCAAAATTATTCATTCCCCCAAGCAATATTTGCCTCCCTCATCCGTCTACCTCATCACAAGCCATAATCAGTTACTGTAAACGAGGTAAACACCATGAGAGATTTTGAAATGCACGGCAGAGGTCACGGGCGCGGATTCGGTCGTCACCGTATGGGCAAGGGCTTAGTCATCGGCGCGGTGATTTTCATCGTGCTCGGCCTGCTGGTGATGTCCCTGTGGAACGCCTTGCTCCCGGCGATCCTGGGCGTGAAGGCCATCGGATTCTGGCAGGCGCTGGGCATTCTGGTGCTGAGCCGCATTCTGTTTGGCGGCTTAGGTTTCCGCCCCGGGATGTTTGGCGCGCACCGCCGGATGCACGAGCGCTGGATGAACATGACGCCCGAACAGCGCGAGGCGTTTATTCAGCAGCGTCGCGAAGGGTTTGGTCGCCACGGTCGTGGGCACTGCGGCTGGCACGGTCATCGTGACGATAAGCGCGATGAAGCCACGCCAAAAGCGCCGGATGCAGAGTGAGCGAGATGAAAGCCGGGGAGACGGGCGGATCCATGCTGATGTCGGCGCTCAATGCCTGCCGCGCCCGGCTGAAAGCCTTCATTCGCGGACGGATCTCCGTGCGCGATGATGCCGACGACATTTTGCAGGAAGTGACGTATCAGCTGATGAAAGTGGAGCAGCCGGTCGAAAACGTCGCCGCCTGGCTGTTCCGCGCGGCGCGTAACGAGATGACCGACCGGGCGCGCAAAAAGCGTGAGGTGTCGCTCTCCGGCTATTTTACGGGCGAAGACGACGAGGGTTTTCCGGAAGACGAGCTGGCCGAAACCCTGTTCGGCGTACCGCACACGCCGGAAGAGGAGTACCTCAAGACGCTGCTGTGGGAAGAACTGGGGCAGGCGCTGTCTGAACTTCCTCCGCCGCAGCGGGAGGTATTTGAAAAGACCGAGCTCCACGGCTACAGCATCAAAATGCTGGCAGAGGAGATCGGCGCCAGCGAGCAGGCGCTGTTATCCCGCAAGCACAAGGCGGTGCTGTTTCTGCGCACGCGGCTGCGGGACGTCTATGACGCGCTGACGGGCGAATAGCGGCGACAGACAAAACCTTACACTTCCGGCACTTGTAGATTCATCACTATCGTTTATGATCGGGGCGTCTCGTCACTCTGGAATGTTATGCGCAACCGTCAGCTCCTCGGAAAATGGCTTTTGATTATCACCTGTCTCGCGATGGCGCTTTGCCTCGTGCAGCGTGCGGTGATGCTCAACCATTTTTTACAGGGACTGGAACCGCAGATTTCACTGAGTGCAGATGCCCCAACGCAAACCAGCACCGAGCAGTCCGGGCCATCGCCCTGTCAGCTAGGCGCGCACTCGCTTCTCTGCGCCCAGCCGCTGTTTTTCGACGGCGCGCTGCCGGCCATTATTATCTTCTTCGCGCTGCTGCAGCTGTTTACGCAAGGGCGGGCAATGGCTCCTGCGCAACAGTCCGTTCAGGCACCGCCTCCCCGAATACACCTGAAAAACTGCGTTTTCCGTGAATGAAAAACATCGTCACCACACGATAATTTTTCACTGTTCACGGAGTACAACATGGTTAACCTCTTCAGGGGATTCGTCTTCCTGTGGCTGTCCTGCATCGGCATTGCCCATGCGGCGGACACCGGCTGGCTGGTCTCCCCACAAAACGATCACGCCCGCATCCGCTTTCAGGCGGAGAGGGAACAAACGCACATTAAGGGTCTGCTCACCGTTGAGCTAAAGCCCGGCTGGAAAACCTACTGGCGATCGCCGGGCGAGGGCGGCGTGGCGCCGAAAATCAGCTGGACGGACGGCATAACGGACAGCTGGTCCTGGCCGGTTCCGTCGCGTTTCGATATCTCCGGCATGACGACGCAGGGCTATCACGATAAGGTCACTATCCCGATCGTTCTCGACGGGGTGAAGGGCGACGCGCTCGACGGGACGCTGATACTCTCTACGTGCAGCAACGTCTGCCTGCTGACGGACTACCCGCTGCATCTCGATTTTAACCAGCCGGTGGATGAGGGCTTCCGCAGCGACTTCGAGCAAGCGATGCGCGCCGTTCCGGGCACGTCTGGCGTATCCACGGATCTCTCCGCCTGGCTCTCTGGCGACAAGCTGGTGATTACCGGCACCACGGACGGGAAATGGGACAATCCGGGGATCTACTTTGACCCGCTGGAGGGCGATATTCTGCCCGGCGAGCCGGTCATTAAACACGACGGCACTGCGCTTCGGGTGACGGTGCCCGTGACCGACGAATGGGGCGATAAACCCGCCTCGCTGGCAGGTAAAAGGCTGTCGTTTGTGCTGACCAACGGCGATCGGGCGCAGCAAACCACCATGACCGTTGGGACAACGCCCGAAGAGACCTCCGCACCGGACGGGACGGGAAAAATGGTGCTCTTTGCGCTATTAGGCGGGCTGATCCTCAACCTGATGCCCTGCGTGCTGCCGGTAATGGGCATGAAGCTTAACAGCATCCTGCAGGCGGGCTCGGACAGGCGTGCCATCCGGCTGCGCTTTCTGGCCACCAGCGCCGGGATCCTCACCTCCTTCATGCTGCTGGCCGGGATGGTCACCGCGCTGAAGCTGGCCGGAGCGTCGCTGGGGTGGGGCATTCAGTTCCAGAACCCGTGGTTTATCGGCCTGATGGTTGCCGTGACCTTCCTGTTTGCGCTGAACCTGTTTGGGACGTTTGAAATGCTGCTG
>NZ_CDRQYH010000014.1:0-69806 GCF_977039595.1 Enterobacter sp. | reverse complement strand
GGTCTCCCCATGTGAGAGTAGGGAACTGCCAGGCATCAAATAAGAAGAACCCCGTACCGAAAGGTGCGGGGTTTTTTGCTTTTGTTTTTCTTCCTCTCCCTCTCCCTGAAACTTTCTCACCTTCGCCTTGCAGACTCGACATTCCGATCATTTCTGGGTATCGTTAGCTGTCTGGATGTCTAAACGTTTATACGTATGCTGTGAGGATATAAAGCTATGCCGATTCGGGTGCAGGACGAGCTACCAGCCGTCAATTTCTTGCGTGAAGAAAATGTCTTTGTGATGACGACTTCACGTGCGACAGGTCAGGAAATTCGCCCGCTGAAGGTGCTTATTCTCAATCTGATGCCGAAGAAGATCGAAACAGAAAATCAGTTCCTGCGTCTGCTGTCGAACTCCCCGCTGCAGGTCGATATTCAGCTGCTGCGGATCGATGCCCGTGAGTCTCGCAACACGCCTTCTGAGCACCTGAACAACTTCTACTGCAACTTTGATGACATTCAGGGTGAAAATTTTGATGGATTGATTGTGACCGGCGCCCCGCTCGGCCTGGTGGAATTTAACGATGTCGCCTACTGGCCGCAGATCAAACAGGTGCTGGAATGGGCAAAAGATCACGTCACGTCCACGCTGTTTGTCTGTTGGGCGGTACAAGCCGCACTGAATATTCTGTATGGCATCCCCAAGCAAACCCGCACTGAAAAGCTCTCCGGCGTATACGAACACCATATTCTCCATCCCCATGCGTTGCTGACGCGCGGGTTTGATGATTCTTTCCTGGCTCCGCATTCTCGCTACGCTGACTTCCCGGCCCAGCTGATTCGTGATTACACCGATCTGGAGATCCTGGCCGAAACGGAAGATGGGGACGCTTACCTGTTTGCCAGTAAAGATAAGCGCATTGCCTTTGTGACCGGACATCCTGAATACGATCCGCACACCCTTGCGTCAGAGTATTTCCGTGATGTCGAAGCGGGTCTTAACCCGGATGTCCCGTACAACTATTTCCCGAAAGACGATCCACAAAACAAACCAAGAGCGACCTGGCGCAGCCACGGGAATTTGCTTTTTACTAACTGGCTCAACTATTACGTCTACCAGATCACACCATACGATCTGCGTCACATGAATCCAACGCTGGAGTAATCGTCTGCACTAAACGATCCTAAAGCGTTTCAGCTATTCAAATCAGGCACCTTCGGGTGCCTTTTTTATTTCCGAAATATAACTCACCATTCTGTAAAACTTTAATCTTAATAAAATCAATAAATTAATTGCTATTTATAATTAAAATGGAAATTGTTTTTGATTTTAGAAAAAATGGAGATAGTCTTAATTCTGCTGAGCGAAAACTACCCAACGATCTTTCGTTCGCATCGGGAGCGTGATTTTGGATCTTTGATGAGGAGCAGAGTAATGACTCAACAGGCAACGACGGTCGATGAACTGGCCTTTACCCAGCCGTATGGTGAACAAGAACAGCAGATATTGACGGCAGAAGCGGTAGAATTTCTGACTGAACTGGTGACCCGCTTTACGCCGCAGCGTAATAAGCTGCTGGCGGCACGCATTCATCAGCAGCAGGAAATTGATAACGGCAAGTTGCCTGGTTTTATTTCGGAAACCGCTTCCATTCGCCGTGGCGAGTGGAAAATCCGCGGCATCCCTGAAGATTTACAGGATCGTCGCGTTGAGATCACCGGTCCGGTAGAGCGAAAAATGGTGATCAACGCCATGAACGCGAACGTTAAGGTCTTCATGGCCGATTTTGAAGATTCCCTGGCGCCGGACTGGCGTAAGGTCATCGAGGGGCAGATCAACCTGCGCGACGCCGTGAACGGCACCATCAGCTATACCAACGAAGCCGGTAAAATTTACCAGCTCAAACCGAACCCGGCGGTGCTGATCTGCCGCGTGCGCGGCCTGCACCTGCCTGAAAAACATGTCACCTGGCGTGGGGAAGCCATTCCGGGCAGCCTGTTTGATTTCGCGCTCTATTTCTTCCACAACTATAAAGCCCTGCTGGCGAAGGGCAGCGGCCCGTATTTCTATCTGCCTAAAACGCAGGCCTGGCAGGAAGCAGCCTGGTGGAGCGAGGTCTTCAGCTACGCGGAAGATCGTTTCAACCTGCCGCGCGGCACCATCAAAGCCACGCTGCTGATTGAAACGCTGCCTGCCGTATTCCAGATGAATGAAATTCTGCACGCCCTGCGTGACCACATTGTCGGTCTGAACTGCGGACGCTGGGACTATATTTTCAGCTACATCAAAACCCTGAAAAACTATCCCGATCGCGTACTGCCGGATCGCCAGGTCGTGACCATGGATAAACCGTTCCTGAGCGCCTACTCGCGTCTGCTGATCAAAACCTGCCACAAGCGCGGCGCCTTTGCGATGGGCGGCATGGCAGCCTTTATCCCGAGCAAAGACGCAGAGCGCAACAATCAGGTGCTCAACAAGGTGAAAGCCGATAAAGAGCTTGAAGCCCGTAACGGTCACGACGGCACGTGGATTGCGCATCCCGGCCTGGCCGATACGGCAATGGAGGTCTTCAACCGCGTCCTCGGTGACAACAAAAACCAGCTGTTTGTCACCCGTGAAGATGATGCACCAATCGCAGAAGAACAGCTGCTGGCGCCGTGCGCGGGCGAACGGACGGAAGAGGGGATGCGGGCCAACATTCGCGTCGCGGTGCAGTACATCGAAGCGTGGATCTCCGGCAACGGCTGCGTGCCGATCTACGGCCTGATGGAAGATGCTGCGACGGCGGAGATCTCACGTACCTCTATCTGGCAGTGGATCCACCATCAAAAAACGCTTAGCAACGGCAAACCGGTGACCAAGACCCTGTTCCGCCAGATGCTGGCCGAAGAGATGCGGGTGATCCAGGACGAGCTGGGCGAACACCGCTTCAGCAGCGGGCGTTTTGACGACGCTGCGCGCCTGATGGAGCAAATCACCACATCAGATGACTTAATCGACTTCCTGACCCTGCCGGGCTACCGCTTCCTGGCGTAACTCACCACACAACAATATGGAGCATCTGCACATGAAAACCCGTACCCAACAAATCGAAGAATTAAAGAAAGAGTGGACACAACCTCGCTGGGAAGGCATCCGCCGCCCGTACAGCGCGGAAGACGTGGTGAAATTACGCGGCTCGGTCAATCCGGAATGTACGCTGGCGCAAAATGGCGCGGCGAAAATGTGGAAGCTGCTGCACGGTGGCTCTAAAAAGGGCTACATCAACAGCCTCGGTGCGCTGACCGGCGGTCAGGCACTGCAGCAGGCGAAGGCCGGTATTGAGGCGATTTACCTCTCCGGCTGGCAGGTCGCGGCGGACGCCAACCTGGCCTCCAGCATGTACCCGGATCAGTCGCTCTATCCGGCTAACTCCGTGCCGTCGGTCGTGGATCGGATCAACAACACCTTCCGCCGTGCGGATCAGATCCAGTGGGCGGCGGGTATTGAGCCAAACGATCCGCGCTTTATTGACTACTTCCTGCCGATCGTTGCGGATGCGGAAGCGGGCTTCGGCGGCGTGCTGAATGCCTTTGAGCTGATGAAATCGATGATTGAAGCCGGTGCAGCGGCCGTTCACTTCGAAGATCAGCTGGCGTCAGTGAAGAAGTGCGGACATATGGGCGGTAAGGTGCTGGTTCCTACACAGGAAGCGGTTCAGAAGCTGGTTGCCGCGCGTCTGGCTGCTGACGTGCTCGGCGTGCCGACGCTGGTCATTGCCCGTACCGATGCGGACGCGGCTGACCTGATCACCTCTGACTGCGATCCGTACGACAGCGAGTTCATCACCGGCGAGCGCACCAGTGAAGGCTTCTATCGTACCCACGCGGGTATCGAGCAGGCTATCAGCCGTGGTCTGGCGTACGCGCCTTACGCGGATCTGGTCTGGTGTGAAACGTCCACGCCGGATCTGGCGCTGGCGAAACGCTTCGCTGATGCTATTCATGCGAAGTTCCCGGGCAAACTGCTGGCCTACAACTGCTCGCCGTCCTTCAACTGGCAGAAAAAGTTGGATGACAAAACCATCGCCAGCTTCCAGCAGCAGCTGTCCGACATGGGCTACAAATACCAGTTCATTACCCTGGCCGGTATCCACAGCATGTGGTTCAACATGTTCGACCTGGCGCACGCCTACGCGCAGGGTGAGGGCATGAAGCACTACGTTGAGAAGGTGCAGCAGCCGGAATTTGCGGCGGGCAAAGATGGTTATACCTTCGTCTCTCACCAGCAGGAAGTGGGAACCGGCTACTTCGATAACGTGACCACGATCATTCAGGGCGGCACCTCCTCCGTCACCGCCTTGACGGGTTCAACGGAAGAAGCACAGTTCTAATCTTTCCCCCTCTCCCCCTTGGGGAGAGGGCTGGTGGTGAGGGGGAATATATGTCGCGTGGCCTGGAATTACTGATTGCCCAAACTATTTTGCAGGGCTTCGATGCCCAGTATGGTCGTTTTCTTGAAGTGACCTCCGGCGCGCAGCAGCGCTTCGAACATGCAGACTGGCATGCGGTTCAGCAGGCCATGAAGCAGCGTATCCATCTCTACGATCACCACGTGGGTCTGGTGGTGGAGCAGCTGCGCTGTATTACCGACGGTAAAAGTCCGGACGCGGAATTTTTACTGCGCGTGAAGGAGCACTACACCCATCTGTTACCCGACTACCCGCGCTTCGAGATTGCGGAGAGCTTTTTCAACTCCGTCTATTGCCGGTTATTTGACCACCGCTCATTATCTCCTGAGCGGTTATTTATCTTCAGCTCCCAGCCCGAGCGGCGCTTTCGTACCATTCCGCGTCCGCTGGCGAAAGATTTCTTTCCCGATCGCGGATGGGAAAAGCTCCTGCACCGCGTGCTAACGGATTTGCCGCTGCGCCTGCCCTGGGAGAATAAAACCCGGGATATTGGTTATATCCACGCGCATCTCAACGAAACCTTCGGCGCGGAGGTGCTCAGCCGCAGCCATTTGCAGGTTGCCAACGAGCTTTTCTACCGCAATAAAGCCGCCTGGCTGGTGGGTAAACTGGTTACCCCTACGGCCATCGTGCCGTTTCTGTTACCGATCCACCGTACTGACGACGGGGAACTGTTTGTCGATACCTGCCTGACCACCGGCGCCGAGGCCAGCATCGTGTTTGGCTTCGCACGCTCCTATTTTATGGTCTATGCACCGTTACCTGCCGCGCTGGTGGAGTGGCTGCGCGAGATCCTGCCGGGTAAAACCACCGCAGAGCTGTATATGGCCATCGGTTGCCAGAAGCACGCCAAAACGGAAAGCTACCGGGAATACTTGCGCTATGTCACCACGGCCGATGAGCAGTTCATCGAAGCGCCCGGCATTCGCGGCATGGTGATGCTGGTGTTTACGCTGCCGGGTTTCGACCGGGTATTTAAGGTGATCAAAGACAGATTCGCGCCGCAGAAAGAGATGACCGCCGCGCACGTCCGCGCCTGCTATCAGCTGGTTAAAGAGCACGACCGCGTCGGTCGCATGGCGGATACCCAGGAATTCGAAAACTTTGTGCTGGATAAACAGCAGGTCGACCCGGCGCTCATGGCGCTGTTAATGCAGGAAGCTCCCGCGAAAATCACCGATTTGGGTGATAAAATCGTGATTAGCCATCTCTATATTGAACGCCGCATGGTACCGCTGAATATCTGGCTTGAGCAGTCCGAAGGTCAGGCTTTAAGAGATGCGATTGAAGAGTACGGCAACGCGATTCGCCAGCTTGCCGCCGCCAATATCTTCCCGGGCGATATGCTGTTCAAAAACTTCGGCGTTACCCGTCACGGGCGGGTGGTGTTCTACGATTACGACGAAATTTGCTACATGACTGAAGTGAATTTCCGCGATATCCCACCGCCCCGCTACCCGGAAGATGAGCTTTCCAGCGAGCCGTGGTACAGCGTCTCGCCGGGCGATGTTTTTCCCGAAGAGTTTCGCCACTGGCTGTGCGCCGACCCGCGCATCGGGCCGCTATTCGAAGAAATGCATGAGGATCTGTTCCGTGCCAGCTACTGGCGCGGGCTGCAAACGCGGATCAAAAATGGGCACGTGGAAGATGTGTATGCATATCGGCGTAAGCAGCGGTTTTGCATCCGGTTTTCTCCCTCGCTCGCAGGGTAAGGGCGTTATGTTTTCTCCCTCTCCCTGTGGGAGAGGGCCGGGGTGAGGGCGTCAGGCCGCACTCAATCTTAACGAATCCCACCGTACGCCAGCGTCACCTCTTTCGCCGCCTTAATCACCAGCGCACCCAGTTCGGTCACGCGGTCATCGGTCATGCGCGAAATCGGTCCGGAGATGGAGATGGCGGCAAACGGCTCGCGGTGCTCGTCAAAAATACAAGCTGCGATACAGCGCAGGCCCAGAGCATGTTCTTCATCATCAAACGAATAGCCGCGCTTGCGGGTCAGAGCAAGATCTTCTTTTAAATGCACGGGCGAGACCAGGGTGGCGTGGGTATAGGCGTGTAGCCCTTTACGGTGCAGCAGGCCCGTCACCTGCTCTTCGCTCAGCTGTGACAGAAATGCCTTTCCCGCGCCGGAAGCGTGCATCGGCAGCTTGCCGCCAATCGGCGCGGACATGCGCATCAGCTGCGTGCACTGCACCTGGTCGATGATAATCGCCTGATGGTCGCTCTGGTCCAGCACCGCCAGGTTTACGGTCTCGCCGGAGTCCTCCATCAGCTTGCGCAGAATCGGGTGAACAATCGCCAGCAGGTTGCGGCTCTGCAGGAAGCTGCTGCCAACGATAAATGCATGCGCGCCCACCGCCCAGTGCCCCAGCTCGCCCACCTGGCGGACAAAGCCCAGCTGCTGCATGGTGGTCAGAAGACGGTGCGTCGTGGAGTTCGGCAGGCCAGCCTGCTGGGCAAGCTCCGTCAGGGCCACGCTGCTGTGCGACTCGGCTATCCACTCCAGCAGCTTCAAACCGCGCGTGAGCGATTGAACCTGTCCGCCCTGTTGTGCGGTGGTGGCAGCAGCAGGTTTTCTGCCGCGTTTAGCGGGAACGGTCGCGACCATGACGATCTCCTTTTTCTGTATCGTGGAAATCATTTTCGTTTTATTTGGTGAATTTGCAACCGTTATCCTGACTGATCGGAGGAGTGATGGTGAACATGTCTCATGTTACCGCTGAGCGGCTTTTCCACCCTGCGAGATTGTGCCAGTATGGAACGCAGCCTTTTGGCCTTGTTGAGCGTTGTCGGGAGCAAGTGTGAGCAGCAAAGTAGAGCAACTGCGTGCGCAGTTAAATGAACGAATTCTGGTGCTGGACGGCGGCATGGGCACCATGATCCAGGGGTATCGTCTGAGTGAAGATGATTTCCGCGGCGAACGCTTTGCCGACTGGCCCTGCGACCTGAAAGGGAACAACGATCTGCTGGTGCTCAGCAAGCCGTCCGTGATTAAGGATATCCACAACGCTTACTTCGAAGCGGGGGCGGATATCATTGAAACCAACACCTTTAACTCGACAACTATCGCCATGGCGGATTACCAGATGGAATCCCTGTCGGCGGAAATCAACCTGGAAGCTGCGAAGCTGGCGCGCGCCTGCGCCGACGAGTGGACGGCCCGCACGCCGGACAAGCCTCGCTACGTTGCCGGGGTGCTTGGCCCAACCAACCGCACCGCGTCGATTTCACCGGACGTCAACGACCCGGCGTTTCGTAATATCACCTTTGACCAGCTGGTTGCTGCCTACCGTGAATCGACCAAAGCGCTGGTGGAAGGCGGTTCCGATCTGATCCTGATTGAAACGGTATTCGACACCCTCAACGCCAAAGCCGCGATTTACGCGGTGAAAGAGGAGTTTGAGGCGCTGGGCGTTGACCTGCCGATCATGATTTCCGGTACCATCACCGACGCCTCGGGGCGCACTCTGTCCGGCCAGACAACAGAAGCGTTTTATAACTCCCTGCGTCACGCCGAAGCGCTCTCCTTTGGCCTGAACTGCGCGCTGGGGCCGGATGAACTGCGCCAGTACGTGCAGGAGCTTTCGCGCATCGCGGAATGCTACGTCACCGCGCACCCGAACGCCGGTCTGCCGAACGCCTTCGGCGAATACGATCTTGATGCCGATACCATGGCGGCGCAAATCCGCGAGTGGGCCGAGTCTGGATTTCTGAACATCGTCGGCGGCTGCTGCGGCACCACGCCTGAACATATCGCTGCTATGAGCAACGCCGTGGCCGGGCTGCCGCCGCGCAAGCTGCCCGAGCTTCCGGTTGCCTGTCGTCTCTCCGGCCTTGAGCCGTTGACCATCGGCGAAGACAGCCTGTTTGTGAACGTGGGCGAGCGTACGAACGTTACCGGTTCCGCCAAGTTCAAACGTCTGATCAAAGAAGAGAAGTACAGCGAAGCGCTGGACGTCGCGCGTCAGCAGGTAGAGAACGGCGCGCAGATTATCGATATCAACATGGATGAGGGGATGCTCGACGCCGAAGCGGCGATGGTGCGTTTCCTTAACCTGATTGCCGGTGAGCCGGACATCGCCCGCGTGCCGATCATGATCGACTCCTCCAAGTGGGACGTGATCGAGAAGGGGCTGAAGTGCATTCAGGGTAAAGGCATCGTCAACTCCATCTCGATGAAAGAGGGCGTGGAGATCTTTATCCACCACGCGAAGATGGTGCGCCGCTACGGTGCCGCCGTGGTGGTGATGGCCTTTGACGAAGTGGGCCAGGCCGATACCCGCGCGCGTAAAATTGAGATTTGCCGCCGCGCGTACAAAATACTGACCGAAGAGGTGGGCTTCCCGCCGGAAGACATCATCTTTGACCCGAACATCTTCGCCGTGGCGACCGGTATCGAAGAGCACAATAACTACGCCCAGGACTTTATCGGCGCGTGCGAGGACATTAAGCGCGAGCTGCCGCATGCGCTGATCTCCGGCGGCGTGTCGAACGTGTCGTTCTCGTTCCGCGGTAACGACCCGGTGCGCGAAGCGATCCACGCCGTGTTCCTCTACTACGCCATCCGCAACGGGATGGACATGGGGATCGTCAACGCCGGCCAGCTGGCGATTTACGACGACCTGCCAGCCGAGTTGCGCGACGCGGTAGAAGACGTGATCCTTAACCGTCGCGACGACGCCACCGAGCGCATGCTGGACCTGGCGGAAAAATACCGCGGCAGCAAATCGGATGAATCAGCCAACGTTCAGCAGGCCGAGTGGCGCGCCTGGGACGTGAAAAAGCGTCTGGAATATTCGCTGGTAAAAGGCATCACCGAGTTTATCGAGCAGGATACCGAAGAGGCGCGTCAGCAGTCAGCCCGCCCGATCGAGGTGATCGAAGGGCCGCTGATGGACGGCATGAACGTGGTGGGCGATCTGTTCGGTGAGGGCAAAATGTTCCTGCCGCAGGTGGTGAAATCCGCCCGAGTGATGAAGCAGGCCGTGGCGTACCTGGAGCCGTTTATCGAGGCCAGCAAAGAGAAAGGCTCCAGCAACGGCAAAATGGTCATTGCCACCGTCAAGGGCGACGTGCACGACATCGGCAAGAACATAGTCGGTGTGGTGCTGCAGTGCAATAACTACGAGATTATCGACCTTGGCGTCATGGTCCCCGCGGATAAAATCCTCAAGACCGCGCGCGAAGTGAACGCCGATCTGATTGGCCTCTCCGGGCTGATCACCCCGTCGCTGGACGAGATGGTTAACGTGGCGAAAGAGATGGAGCGTCAGGGCTTCACCATACCGCTGCTCATTGGCGGCGCGACCACCTCCAAAGCGCACACGGCGGTGAAAATCGAGCAGAACTACAGCGGGCCGACGGTCTACGTTCAGAACGCCTCGCGCACGGTGGGCGTGGTCTCCGCACTGCTCTCTGACAGCCAGCGCAACGAGTTTGTTGAGCGCACCCGCAAAGAGTACGAAACCGTTCGCATCCAGCACGGGCGCAAGAAACCGCGCACCCCGCCAGTTTCACTCCAGGCGGCCCGCGATAACGATCTGGCGTTTGACTGGTCGAGCTATACGCCGCCGGTCGCGCATCGGCTGGGCGTTCAGGAGGTCAGCGCCAGCATAGAAACGCTGCGCAACTACATCGACTGGACGCCGTTCTTTATGACCTGGTCGCTGGCGGGCAAATATCCGCGCATCCTGGAAGATGAGGTCGTAGGTGAAGAAGCGAAACGCCTGTTTAAAGATGCCAACGATATGCTCGACACGCTGAGTGCTGAGAAAACCCTCAATCCGCGCGGCGTGGTAGGGCTGTTCCCGGCTAACCGCGTGGGTGACGACATCGAAATTTATCGCGATGAAACCCGCACCCACGTGCTGGCGGTCAGCCGCCATCTGCGTCAGCAAACCGAGAAAGTGGGCTTTGCCAACTACTGCCTGGCCGATTTTGTCGCGCCGAAGCTGAGCGGAAAAGCCGACTATATCGGCGCCTTTGCGGTAACCGGCGGTCTGGAAGAAGATGCGCTGGCGGACGCGTACGAAGCGCAGCACGACGATTACAATAAAATCATGGTGAAAGCGATAGCCGACCGCCTGGCGGAAGCCTTCGCCGAGTACCTGCACGAGCGCGTGCGCAAGGTGCACTGGGGCTACGCGGCGAATGAAAACCTCAGCAACGAGGAGCTGATCCGCGAAAACTACCAGGGTATTCGTCCGGCACCGGGATATCCGGCCTGTCCGGAACACACCGAAAAGGGCACTATCTGGCAACTGCTGGACGTCGAAGCCCATACCGGAATGAAGCTCACCGAGTCGTTCGCCATGTGGCCGGGTGCGTCCGTCTCCGGCTGGTACTTCAGCCACCCGGACAGCAAGTACTTTGCCGTGGCGCAGCTGCAGCGCGATCAGATTGAAGATTACGCCCTGCGCAAAGGCATGAGCGTATCAGAAGTCGAGCGCTGGCTGGCACCGAATTTAGGCTACGACGCAGACTAACGTCACTTTTCCTTACAACAAACAGGGCACCTCAAGGGTGCCTTGTCTCATTCTTACGCTTAAACCCTTATACTGAACCTATGGAAAACGAATAACGATAAGGAGGAAAACCTTCCGTGCTGACCTTGTTACACCTGCTTTCCGCAGTCGCACTGCTCGTATGGGGCACCCATATCGTTCGTACCGGCGTGATGCGCGTTTTTGGGGCGCGCTTGCGTACCGTTCTCAGCAGCAGCGTTGAGAAGAAGCCGCTCGCCTTCTGCGCGGGTATTGGCGTAACGGCACTGGTGCAGAGCAGTAACGCCACAACCCTGCTTGTCACCTCCTTTGTGGCGCAGGATCTGGTTGCGCTGGCTCCGGCACTGGTCATTGTGCTGGGGGCCGACGTGGGGACCGCGCTGATGGCGCGTATCCTGACCTTCGATCTCTCCTGGCTGTCGCCGCTGCTGATTTTTGTCGGCGTTATCTTCTTCCTCGGTCGCAAACAGACGCGCGCCGGGCAGCTAGGGCGCGTAGGGATTGGCCTGGGGCTGATTCTGCTGGCGCTGGAGCTGATTGTGCAGGCGGTCACCCCTATTACCGAGGCCAACGGCGTTCAGGTCATCTTCGCTTCCCTGACCGGGGACATCATGCTCGACGCGCTGATTGGCGCGGTGTTTGCCATCGTCAGCTACTCCAGCCTGGCCGCCGTGCTGCTGACGGCCACGCTTACCGCCGCCGGGGCGATCTCCTTCCCGGTGGCGCTGTGTCTGGTGATAGGTGCCAACCTCGGCTCTGGCCTGCTGGCGATGCTCAATAACAGCGCCGCCAACGCTGCCGCCCGCCGCGTGGCGCTCGGTAGCCTGCTGTTTAAGCTGGTGGGCAGCCTGATTATCCTGCCCTTTATCCATCCGCTGGCGAACCTGATGGACAACCTCCCGCTGCCGAAGGCGGAGCTGGTGATCTACTTCCACGTGTTCTACAACCTGGTGCGCTGCCTGGCGATGGTGCCTTTTGCCGGGCCGATGGCCCGCTTCTGCGAACGACTCATTCAGGACGAACCGGAGCTGGATGCGCGCCTGAAGCCGAAGCACCTGGATACGTCCGCGCTGGATACCCCGGCACTGGCGCTGGCGAATGCCGCGCGCGAGACGCTGCGCATGGGCGACGCAATGGAAACCATGCTCGAAGGCCTGCAAAAGGTGATGCACGGCGAGCCGCGAGAGGAGAAAGAGCTGCGCAGACTGGCGGACGATATCAACGTGCTCTATACCGCCATTAAGCTTTACCTGGCGCGAATGCCGCAGGACGAACTGGCGGAAGAGGAGTCCCGCCGCTGGGCGGAAATCATTGAGATGTCGCTTAACCTTGAGCAGGCCTCCGATATTGTTGAGCGCATGGGCAGCGAGATAGCCGATAAATCGCTGGCCGCACGCCGGGCGTTCTCCGTTGAAGGCTTAAAAGAGCTTGAAGCGCTGCACGAACAGCTGGTCAGCAACCTCAAGCTGGCGATGCTGGTCTTCTTTTCCAGCGACGTGCCGAGCGCGCGCCGCCTGCGCCGCAACAAGCATCGTTTCCGTATCTTGAACCGCCGCTATTCGCACGCCCACGTCGAGCGTCTGCATCAGCAGAACGTGCAGAGTATTGAGACCAGCTCACTCCACCTGGGGCTGCTGGGCGATATGAAGCGTCTCAACTCGTTGTTCTGCGCGGTGGCCTACAGCGTGATGGAACAGCCGGATGAAGATGACGAGCGGGATGAGTATTAATTTCTGAAAGCGCCTCGCAAAACCTTTTTGCGAGGCGTGACACCTTATCAAGCGCATTTACACACTACACTTCGCCAATTCATGCGCATTCCGATGGGGGGCTCATGTGCACTACTCATGGCTGCACTGCAGGAGCAGTTTCGTGCGCATCAGCGCGCAGAGTGGTTAGCAGAAAATAAAGTTTCTATCGAGGCCATTAACCAGTGGGTTGATGAAAACGGCTCCTTTAGCGACTTTCAGAGGTCGTTCTGATGGAACAATAGGCAGGCATATCGCCAAAAGAGTTAGGCGAGCGTGTCGCCGATCTTACGCAAAACCGTGCTTCATTGCGGGATGCACTCGATTTTTTGAACAACGGTTACTAACACTTTTTTGTCAGCCGCAAGGTAAGGTATATTTCGCCCTTCACAGGAGAAACTATGCTGCCAACTCAATCAACCCGATTAAACAAATACATTAGCGAGAGCGGGATCTGCTCACGTCGCGAGGCTGACCGTTACATTGAACAAGGTAACGTGTTTCTTAACGGCAAACGCGCCACCATCGGCGACCAGGTGGTCCCTGGCGATGTGGTTAAAGTGAATGGTCAGGTCATCGAACCGCGTGATGCTGAAGACCTGGTGTTTATCGCGTTGAACAAACCGGTTGGGATTGTCAGCACCACAGAAGACGGCGAGCGGGACAACATCGTAGATTTCGTGAACCACAGCAGCCGTATCTTCCCGATTGGCCGTCTGGATAAAGACTCTCAGGGGCTGATTTTCCTCACCAACCACGGCGATCTGGTCAACAAGATCCTGCGTGCCGGTAACGATCACGAAAAAGAGTACATTGTGACGGTGAATAAACCGGTCACGGACGACTTTATTCGCGGCATGGGCGCCGGTGTGCCGATCCTCGGTACCGTCACGAAAAAGTGTAAGGTGAAGAAAGAAGCGCCGTTCGCGTTCCGCATTACCCTGGTGCAGGGCTTAAACCGCCAGATTCGCCGCATGTGCGAGTATTTCGGTTATGAAGTGACGAAGCTTGAGCGCACGCGCATCATGAACGTCAGCCTGTCCGGCATCCCGCTGGGTGAGTGGCGCGACTTAACGGACGACGAGCTGATCGAGCTGTTCAAGCTTATCGAGAACTCCTCGTCCGAAGCGAAGCCGAAGGCCAAAGCAAAACCGAAAGCTCAGGCGATTAAGCGCCCGGTCGTGAAGGCGCCGCAGGCGGAAGAGAAAGGGCGAGGCAAGCCGGGCAACGGAAAACGCTTTACCCAGCCGGGGCGTAAAAAGAAAGGGCGCTGATTAGCGCCTTCCACGGGTTGATGTGGTGGCGGACCAGGAAAAGGTCGCTTCTGCATCAGGTTTATAAGCCTGCTCTTTTTTCAGCTTGCGGGCTTTTTTCGCTGCGGCATCACGCTGCGCCATCAGCTTGTCGATGTACTCTTTTTTCACCTGATTGGTTTCGGCGTTGGTCAGCGTGCGGCCATGCGCGATGCGGGCGCGGTCGAGAAGCGTTTTCAGTTCGCGCTGCTCGGCTTCCGTCATGTCTTTCTGGGTCAAACGTGGTGTCGCCATTGCTGAAGCCTCCTGAGAGAGAGGCTTCAGTGTAAAGCAAGCTGAGTCAATTAACCCTGCTTCACCGCATCTTTTTTCGTTTGTTCATCAATCGGTTTGCCGGACCAATAGCCCGCCAGCAGAGAGCCGGAGAGATTGTGCCAGACGGAGAACAGCGCACCCGGCAGGGCCGCCAGCGGCGAGAAGTAAATTTTACCGAGCGCCGCCGCCAGGCCGGAGTTCTGCATGCCTACCTCAATTGCCAGCGTGCGGCAGGTAGATTCGTCAAAACCAAACAGCTTCCCGCCCCAGTAGCCGCCCAGCAGGCCGATGGTGTTATGCAGCACAACCGCGACGATCACCACAAAGCCTACGGAAGCAATGTGCGAGGCGGAGCCCGCCACCACGGCGCTGATGATGGCCAGAATGCAGATCATCGAAAACGCGGGCAGATACGGCTCAACGGCCTTCACCACGCGAGGGAACAGGTGGTGAATGACCAGCCCCAGCGCAATCGGGATCACCACGATTTGCAGAATGCTCAGCAGCATTCCCATCACGTCCACCTGAATATGCGCATCCACGTACAGGCGGGTTAACAGCGGTGTGGCAACGACGCCAACTAGCGTGGAGACGGATGAGATAGTGACGGAGAGCGCCACATCCCCTTTCGCGAGGTAGATCATGACGTTGGACGCCGTGCCGCTGGCCACGCTGCCCACCAGCACCATCCCGGCGGAAAGGTCGGGCGGCATCTTAAAGGCCATCGCCAGCAGCCACGCCGCGAGCGGCATCACCAGATAGTGCAGAAATATTCCTGCCGCGACGGGCGCAGGGCGAGACAACACGCGCTTAAAATCGTCTACTTTCAGATGCACACCCATACCGAACATGATCAGCATCAGCAGCGTGGCGACCCACGGACCAATACCGGTGAACGTGGTGGGCGTGTAATACGCGAGTACGGAGAGCAGCAGCGCCCATAACGGGAACAGCCGCGTAATGGCGGATAACATAGTGGATTCCTTGCAGTATTGTCGTGTTGTTTAGTTATAAAAAAGCCGGGTCTGTGCCCGGCTTATAGGTATTGTTTATCGTGCTAACGAATTTTATTCAAACAAATTCTGATGAAGTTTCTGCACGACCTGCTCGGCCTGATCGGCTGGCACCAGGAAGCAGAGGTTATAGCTGGACGCACCGTAGCAAATCATGCGGATGTTGAACGGGTCGAGCACGCCAAATACCTCTTTGCCCACGCCGCAGGCGCGCGACAGCTTGTTGCCGATGATGGCAACCAGCGCCAGGTCTTCTTCCACTTCCACGCGGCACAGCTCAGACAGCTCAATCAGCAGCGACTGCGTCAGCAGGGTATCACCGGTTGAGGTTGAACCGGTGGTGTCCAGCGTCAGCGCAATGCTCACTTCCGAGGTGGTGATCAGATCCACGGAGATGTTGTGGCGTGCCAGAATGCCAAACACTTCCGCCAGGAAACCGCGGGAGTGCAGCATATTGTGACTGTGGAGCGTCACCAGCGTCTGGCGACGGCGCAGGGCCAGGGCGCGGAACAGCGGTGGGTTTTCCGTTTTCTTGCAGACCAGCGTCCCGCCGGCTTTTGGATCTTTACTGGAGCCGACGAAGACCGGGATATCGCTGCGTACGGCAGGCAGCAGCGTGGCCGGGTGAAGCACTTTCGCGCCGAAGGTGGCCATTTCCGCCGCTTCTTCAAAGGCGATCACATCAATACGTTTCGCCGCGGAAACGACGCGCGGGTCGGTGGTGTAAATGCCCGGAACGTCAGTCCAGATATCCACGCGCGTGGCATGCAGGGCCTCGCCCAGTAGCGCTGCGGTGTAGTCGCTGCCGCCACGGCCAAGCGTGGTGGTGCGGCCCTTCGCTTCGCTGCCGATAAAGCCCTGTGTGACCACGATGCCGTCTGCCAGACGCGGGGCCAGCTGCTGATTGGTCAGTTCCGCCAGCGCCTCAACGTCCGGCTCGGCGCGGCCAAAGCGGTCGCTGGTACGCATGATTTTGCGCACGTCAAACCACTGCGCCTGAACGTTACGCTCGCGCATGATTTCAACAAACAGCAGGGTGGACATCAGCTCACCGTGGCTGACCAGCTCGTCGGTCAGGGCGGTGGAGGTTGCCAGAGAAGCCGCTTCTGCCAGGGTAGTGATATTTTCCAGTAGACGTTCCACTTCCTCGCGGATGACGTTAGGGTTCTGCAGACGTTCAAGAATGTCGAACTGAATTTTGCGCAGTGCATCCAGCTTCACGAAACGTTCTGTCGCTTCCAGTCCTTCAGACAGAGAAACCAGCAGGTTCGTCACGCCGGCGGAGGCAGACAGCACCACCAGGCGGGTATTCGGATCGGCCAGCACCACATCGGCGCTGCGGTTCATGGCATCGTAATCGGCCACACTGGTGCCGCCAAATTTGGCGACCACAAAACTCGTCATAACAACCTCGTGTCAGGGAATGAATAAGCGACCTTGGCACAAGAGTGAAACGAAAACAGGTGCAGGCGCAAAATACGGCCCTATAAATAAAATGTGAGGGAGGTCCTGTCAATGCTGGGATTATGCGGATTTTTTATGGGGGGGTACCCCTGAGAAACAGGACTTATAACAGGGCCAGATTTTATGCTCCGTTTTAGGGCATTTTGACCGACATTTCTCCGCTCCGGGAGGGCGCTTCAGCAGCTATACTTTTCGGGTCTTTTCACCTGTGTTTGATGCAGGCCAGGGCAATGGCATAAAAACCATCACAATTTTTATTTGCAGGCGCTACAATCGACCGCAGTCACAATTCTCAAATCAGAAGAGTATTGCTAATGAAAAACATCAACCCAACGCAGACCGCTGCCTGGCAGGCACTCCAGAAACATTATGATGAAATGAAAGACGTCACCATCGCGGATCTTTTCGCGAAAGATGCCGATCGTTTCAACAAGTTCTCCGCGACCTTCGACGACCTGATGCTGGTGGATTTTTCTAAAAACCGCATTACCGAAGAGACGCTGGCAAAACTGCAGGATCTGGCAAAAGAGACTGAGCTTGCAGACGCCATCAAATCCATGTTCTCCGGCGAGAAGATCAACCGCACCGAAGACCGTGCCGTGCTGCACGTGGCCCTGCGTAACCGTAGCAATACGCCAATCATCGTTGACGGCAAAGACGTCATGCCGGAAGTGAACGCGGTGCTGGAAAAGATGAAAGCGTTCTCCGAAGCGATTATCTCCGGTAGCTGGAAAGGCTACACCGGCAAACCGATCACCGACGTGGTTAACATCGGTATCGGCGGTTCTGACCTCGGCCCGTTCATGGTGACCGAAGCGCTGCGTCCGTATAAAAACCACCTCAACATGCACTTTGTGTCTAACGTCGATGGTACCCACATCGCCGAAGTGCTGAAGAACGTGAACCCGGAAACTACCCTGTTCCTGGTTGCGTCTAAAACCTTTACCACTCAGGAAACCATGACCAACGCCCACAGCGCGCGCGACTGGTTCCTGAAAACCGCTGGCGACAACAAGCACGTGGCGAAACACTTCGCGGCGCTTTCTACCAACGGTAAAGCCGTCAGCGAGTTCGGTATCGACACCGCGAACATGTTCGAGTTCTGGGACTGGGTTGGCGGCCGCTACTCCCTGTGGTCTGCGATTGGCCTGTCCATCATCCTGTCCGTGGGCTTCGACAACTTCGTCGAGCTGCTCTCCGGCGCGCACGCGATGGACAAACACTTCTCCACTACCGCGCCTGAGAAAAACCTGCCGGTGCTGCTGGCGCTGATCGGGATCTGGTACAACAACTTCTTCGGCGCTGAAACCGAAGCGATCCTGCCGTACGACCAGTACATGCACCGCTTTGCGGCTTACTTCCAGCAGGGCAACATGGAATCCAACGGTAAGTACGTTGACCGTAACGGCAACGCGGTGGACTACCAGACTGGTCCAATTATCTGGGGCGAGCCGGGCACTAACGGTCAGCATGCTTTCTACCAGCTCATTCACCAGGGCACCAAAATGGTACCGTGCGATTTCATCGCTCCGGCTATCACCCATAACCCGCTGTCCGACCACCATCCGAAGCTGCTGTCCAACTTCTTCGCCCAGACCGAAGCGCTGGCGTTCGGTAAATCCCGCGAGGTGGTTGAGCAGGAATACCGTGACCAGGGTAAAGATCCTGCCACGCTGGAGCACGTGGTACCGTTCAAAGTGTTTGAAGGCAACCGTCCAACCAACTCCATCCTGCTGCGCGAAATCACGCCGTTCAGCCTGGGCGCGCTGATTGCCCTGTACGAGCACAAAATCTTCACGCAGGGCGCGATCCTGAACATCTTCACCTTTGACCAGTGGGGCGTTGAGCTGGGCAAACAGCTGGCAAACCGTATTCTGCCAGAGCTGGGTGACGATAAAGCGATTACCAGCCATGACAGCTCGACAAATGGTTTGATCAACCGTTATAAAGCATGGCGTGCGTAATTAAAACGACATGAAAACGTGCCGGCTTAATGCCGGCATTTTTTTATCGGATAATTCCTGATGTCTGTTAGTTAACTCAAATTCTGGATCTGAGTTTAATCCGAAAAAGACGCTTAACCCGTTAATTGCTGCGGTTTATTTTAAGAAAATACGCAGAAATAAGATAATGTAAACATATTATAAGTATTTGATTTGTATTTGTTTTATATTCTTTGTGTTTGTCCTTCATTTCCATTTTAACCATTATTCCGAAAACCCGCCCCCTATTTCCCCTTACGGCAAACCCACGGCATGAGTTGTGTATACTCGATTCCGCCTGAAATTCTTTTCGGGCAAATCTCCATTCATTCATTGAAGGGAAATTGTTATGAAGAAAGTACTGTATGGCATTTTTGCCATATCTGCGCTTGCGGCGACATCTGTTTATGCAGCTCCGGTTCAGGTCGGGGAAGCGGCAGGGTCGGCTGCGACGTCTGCGTCTGCGGGAAGTTCTACCGCAGCCAGCGCCAGCACCGTAAGTTCAGCCGTGGGTGTCGCGCTGGCGGCAACCGGTGGCGGTGATGGCTCCAACACCGGAACCACGACCACCACGACAACCAGCACCCAGTAATAGCGGGTGTTTTAATCATAACCACACTTCGGTGTGGTTATTTCGCCCCTTCGGAGAAGAGTCGTGAAGCGACCTGCAATCATTCTGATTTGCCTGCTGCTGCAGGCGTGCTCGGCCACCACTAAAGGGCTGGGAAATTCACTGTGGGAAAGCATGTTCGGCACGCCGGGCGTGCATCTGACCGATGACGAACTTCAGAACATGCCTTATGCCAGTCAGTACATGCAGCTTAACGATGGCCCGCAGCTGTTTGTGGTGCTCGCTTTCGATGAAAACGGGCAGCAGAAATGGGTGACGCAGGATCAGGCCACCATCGTGACGCAGCATGGCCGTATCGTGAAAACCCTGCTGGGCGGCGACAACCTGCTGGAGGTGAATAATCTCGCCGACGACCCGCTGATCAAGCCGAACCAGATCGTCGACGGCGCAGGCTGGACGCGCACGATGGGCTGGACTGAACACAAGCAGGTGCGTTACGCCACGGCACGCTCGACCTTCCGCTGGGACGGCACCGACAGCGTGAAGGTCGGCAGCGACGAAACGCAGGTTCGCGTGCTGGATGAAGAGGTCACTACCGATCGGGCCACCTGGCACAACCGCTTCTGGATTGACGAGGAAGGGCAGATCCGCCAGTCATTACAGTATCTTGGTGCCGGATTCTTCCCGGTCAAAACCACCCTGATCAAGGCGGCGAAATCATGAAAACGCTCATTCACGCTGCGCTTATCGCCAGTTTTGCCGCGCCGCTGGCATGGTCCGCGGGAACGGTAAAGGTCTACACGCCGGACAGTGAAAAACCCAAAACCTTAACCCACGCCGAGCATCTTCTCGATCTCGTCGGACAGCCAAGGCTCGCCAACAGCTGGTGGCCGGGGGCAGTCATCGCTGAACGTCAGAAGACAGCTGAAGCGGAACAACAGCACAAGGCGCTCCTTGCCAGGCTAACGGGATTAGCGGAGCAGGAAGACGGCGACGACGCGGCGGCGATTAATAGCGTTCGCCAGCAGTTGCAGGCGCTGAAGGTGACGGGCCGACAGAACGTCAATCTTGATCCGGATGACGTGCGGGTCACGGAAAACGGCAACCCGGCCCTGGAAGGGGACTATACGCTCTGGCTTCCGGCGAAGCCGACGACGGTGACCGTGATGGGGCTTATCAGCAGCCCGGGTAACAAGCCCTTTACCCCCGGTCGTGACGTGGCGAGCTACCTCGACGAGCAGAGTCGGCTGAGCGGCGCGGATAACAGCTACGCCTGGGTGATTTACCCCGACGGCCACACGCAAAAAGCCCCCGTTGCTTACTGGAATAAACGTCATATCGAACCCATGCCGGGCAGCATTATTTTTGTCGGTTTTGCCGACCATTTCTGGACGAAGGCGTATGACGGGCTTAACGCCGATATCCTTCACTCCCTGATTCAGCGGATACCGGAATAATGAAAAGAACCTATCTCTACAGCATGCTGGCGCTCTGCGTGAGTGCCGCCTGCCATGCAGAAACGTATCCGGCACCCATTGGCCCGTCTCAGTCAGACTTCGGCGGCGTCGGTTTACTGCAAACGCCCACCGCGCGTATGGCGCGCGAAGGGGAAATTAGCCTTAACTACCGTGATAACGACCAGTATCGCTACTACTCGGGGTCAGTGCAGCTGTTCCCGTGGCTTGAAACCACCTTGCGCTATACCGACGTGCGGACGAAACAATACAGCAGCGTCGAGGCGTTCTCAGGCGATCAGACCTACAAAGATAAAGCCTTCGACGTCAAGCTGCGCCTGTGGGAAGAGAGCTACTGGATGCCGCAGGTCTCCGTGGGCGCCAAAGATATCGGCGGTACCGGCCTGTTTGATGCGGAATACATCGTGGCCAGCAAGGCCTGGGGGCCGTTCGACTTCTCGCTTGGCCTGGGATGGGGCTATCTCGGCACCAGCGGAAACGTGAAAAACCCGTTTTGCTCCTACAGCGATAAATACTGCTACCGCGATAACAGCTATAAGAAAGCGGGCTCCATCAACGGGGATCAGATGTTCCACGGTCCGGCATCGCTGTTTGGCGGTGTGGAGTATCAAACCCCATGGCAGCCGTTACGCCTGAAGCTGGAGTACGAGGGGAATGATTACTCGCAGGACTTCGCCGGGAAGATTGAGCAGAAGAGCAAGTTTAACGTCGGCGCAATTTATCGCGTCACCGACTGGGCCGACGTTAACCTCAGCTACGAGCGCGGCAATACGGTGATGTTCGGCTTCACGCTGCGCACTAACTTTAACGACATGCGGCCACACTACAATGATAACGCGCGGCCTGCATACCAGCCGGAACCGCAGGATGCGATTCTGCAGCACTCCGTGGTGGCAAACCAGCTGACGCTGCTGAAATACAATGCCGGCCTGGCGGATCCGAAAATTCAGGTGAAAGGCGATACGCTTTACGTCACCGGCGAGCAGGTGAAATACCGCGACTCGCGGGAAGGGATCGAGCGCGCCAACCGGATCATCATGAACGATCTGCCAGAGGGAATCCGCACGATCCGCGTGACGGAGAATCGTCTCAACCTGCCGCAGGTGACGACGGAAACGGACGTTGCCAGCCTTAAGCGCCACCTCGAAGGCGAGCCGCTGGGACATGAAACCGAGCTGGTGCAAAAACGCGTTGAGCCGATCGTGCCAGAAACCACAGAGCAGGGCTGGTATATCGACAAGTCGCGCTTCGATTTCCATATCGATCCGGTGCTGAACCAGTCCGTCGGTGGGCCGGAAAACTTCTACATGTATCAGCTGGGCGTCATGGCGACGGCGGATCTGTGGCTGACCGACCATCTGCTTACCACCGGCAGCCTGTTCGGCAACATCGCCAACAACTACGACAAGTTCAACTACACCAATCCGCCAAAAGACTCGTCGCTGCCGCGCGTGCGTACCCGCGTGCGTGAGTACGTGCAGAACGATGCTTACGTGAACAACCTGCAGGCCAACTACTTCCAGTACTTCGGCAACGGCTTCTACGGCCAGGTGTACGGCGGGTATCTGGAAACCATGTACGGCGGCGCGGGGGCGGAAGTGCTTTATCGTCCTGTCGACAGCAACTGGGCGTTCGGGATTGATGCTAACTATGTTAAACAGCGTGACTGGCGCAGCGCGCAGGACATGATGAAGTTCACCGACTACAGCGTCAAAACCGGACACCTGACCGCCTACTGGACGCCGTCGTTCGCGCCTGACGTGCTGGTGAAAGCCAGCGTAGGCCAGTACCTGGCGGGCGATAAGGGCGGTACGCTGGACATCTCCAAACACTTCGATAGCGGCGTCGTGGTGGGCGGCTACGCCACCATTACCAACGTCTCGCCGGACGAATACGGGGAAGGGGACTTCACCAAGGGAGTCTATGTGTCGATTCCGCTGGATCTATTCTCGTCAGGCCCAACCCGCAGCCGTGCAGCGGTTGGCTGGACGCCGCTGACGCGCGACGGCGGCCAGCAGCTTGGACGTAAGTTCCAGCTGTACGACATGACCAGCGATAAGAACATTAACTTCCGCTGATGCTTCACGCCGCGCGGCGCTGCGTTTTCCCGGCCTACGATTTCGTAGGCCCGGTAAGCGCAGCGCCACCGGGAAGTCACAAGCGGCGCAGCAGCCTCGCAGGGTTACCGGCATAGACACCTTTCTCGACGATCGATTTTGTTACCACGCTTCCTGCTCCAATCACCGCCCCGTCGCAGATGGAGACCGCCAGGATGGTGGCACCGCTGCCTATTGATACGTCATTCCCCACGGTAATGCGTCCCCAGCTGTTCCGGTCAGCATTGGGTTTGCCTTCGCGGAACATATCGTTGGCAAACATCACCCCATGGCCAATAAAACAGCGTTCGCCGACGGTGACGTACTCGCAAATGAAGGTGTGCGACTGAATCTTGCTGTCGTCGCCTATGTACGTATTGCCCTGGATTTCAACAAACGGGCCGACGAATACGCCGTTGCCCAGCACGCAGTCGTAAAGATTAGTAGGTTCATATACGGTCACATTGTCGCCGCAGGTCACGTTGCGAACCCCGGTTGGTTTACGATCCATCGGTTACCTCCGTACATAAAACATAATTAAAAAATATAGATCCCCGTCACATTTTTGCGTTATACAGAAACCTCGCCCTGGAGAATGAGGTGCTGTATGACATCCCTGACTCGCCCGCGCGTTGAGTTTATCTCAACTATCCTCCAGACCGTGCTGAACCTCGGTCTGTTGAGCCTTGGCCTGATACTGGTCGTCTTTCTCGGCAAAGAGACGGTGCATCTGGCGGATGTGCTGTTTGCCCCTGAACAAACCAGCAAATATGCGCTGGTGGAAGGCCTGGTGGTCTACTTTCTCTACTTTGAATTTATCGCCCTGATTGTGAAGTATTTTCAGTCCGGCTTTCACTTCCCGCTACGTTATTTTGTCTACATTGGGATCACCGCCATTGTGCGGCTGATCATCGTCGATCATAAATCCCCGCTCGACGTGCTGATCTACTCGGCGGCGATCCTGCTGCTGGTGATCACCCTCTGGCTGTGCAATTCGAAGCGGCTGAAACGGGAATAAAAAAATGGCGCTCCGAAGAGCGCCTAACAACAGTCACAAGTTGGGTCAATACAATACGTCTAAAGTTGAGGGTTGCAGTGGCATAACAAAATGAAACTTAACCTTTCACACCGCCCGCCGTCAGGCCGTTCACCAGCCAGCGCTGCGCCAGCAGGAACACCACGGTAATCGGGATGGCGGAAAGTACGGCCGCCGCGGCAAAGTCGCCCCACAGGTAGTTTTGCGGGTTGAGGTATTGCTGCATACCCACGGCCAGGGTGTAGCTGTTCACATCACGCAGTAACAGTGAGGCAACCGGTACTTCAGTGATCGCAGCGATAAACGACAGGATAAACACCACCGCCAGAATCGGCACCGACAGCGGCAGCAGCACCAGGCGGAACGCCTGCCACGGGGTAGCCCCATCCAGCGCGGCCGCTTCCTCCAGCGAGCCGTCGATGGTTTCGAAATAGCCTTTAATGGTCCACACATGCAGTGCGATACCGCCAAGGTAGGCGAAGATTACGCCGCCGTGGGTGTTCAGGCCGATAAACGGGACGTACTGGCCCAGGCGGTCAAACAAGGCATACAGCGCCACCAGCGACAGCACCGCCGGGAACATCTGGAAAATTAGCATCCCTTTCAGCAGCGTCGCTTTGCCCGGGAAGCGCATGCGGGCGAAGGCGTAGGCACAGGTAGTGGACAGCGCCACGATACCAATGGCGGTAATGCCTGCGATTTTCACCGAGTTCCACAGCCACAGCAGCACCGGGAACGGCGGCGGCGTGACGCGGCCATCCGCGTGTTCCACGCTAAAGCCCAGCGCGAGCTTCCAGTGCTCCCAGGAGATTTCGTCCGGGATCAGGCTTCCTGTCGCGAAGTTACCCGAACGCAGGGAGATGGCGATAACCATCAGCAGCGGGAACATGATCGCCGCGATGAAAATCAGCAGGCCTAAGTGCGTCGCCAGGAGGCGCAACTTCTGAGATTTGGGTTGTACCATTGCCATGATCGATGCCCTCCTTAGTCGAATTTCATACGTGTGGCTTTCAGGTTCACAATCGCCAGGGCGCCTACCAGCAGGAAGATCAGGGTGGCAATCGCTGCCGCCAGACCGAAGTCCTGGCCGCCGCCGCCTTCGAAGGCGATACGGTAGGTGTAGCTCACGAGCAGGTCGGTATAGCCTGCCGGCGTCGTAGTGCCGAGGCGGTCCGGGCCGCCGTTGGTCAACAACTGAATCAGCACGAAGTTGTTAAAGTTAAAGGCGAAGCTGGCAATCATCAGCGGGGTGAGCGGCTTGATGAGCAGCGGCAGCGTAATCTTAAAGAAGTTCTGGAACGGACCCGCACCGTCCATCGCCGAAGCTTCGTACAGGTCATCCGGGATGGCCTTCAGCAGCCCCATGCACAGGATCATCATGTACGGATAACCCAGCCAGGTATTCACGATGATGATCATCGAGCGGGCGGTGGTTGGGTCGCTGAACCAGGCCGGTTTGATGCCGAACAGGGCGCTCAGCATCATGTTGATTTCACCGAAGCTCTGGTTAAACAGCCCTTTGAAAATCAGAATCGAGATAAACGACGGCACGGCATACGGCAGAATCAGCAGCACGCGGTAAATCGCTTTGCCCTTCAGGGATTCCCACTGGACCAGACAGGCCAGAACCATGCCCACGGCAACGGTCAGTATCACCGTCAGCACCGAGAAGACCACTGTCCATACAAAGATGGCAAAGAAGGGTTTCTGAATGCCTTCGTCGGTAAATACGCGGGTAAAGTTGTCCCAGCCGATGGTGACTGTGTAGCCCGGGCTGAGCTTGTCATCACCCCATTTGCCGTCGGCAGTAATGGACTGATAGAAACCAATGTCGTTATTCGGACGGTACTTCACGCCGCTCTGGTTGTTGGTCAGCGTGCCGTCATCCGCCAGGGTATAGAGCGGTTGGGTGCCTGAGAACTGGCGCAGCGAGCTCATGGTCACTTTGCTTTCATCTGGCAGCACGGCGGTGAGCTGGGTCAGCGCCTGGCGGTTCTGGGTAATGACGCGCAGGTTGGCACGTTCACCTTCCGGCAGGGCCTCGGCCTCTTTTAAGGCCAGCTTCTGCTCGCCGCCAAATTTGAACGCGTCGGAAACGTAGTATTTGCCGCTTGCTTCGTCAGTAAGCGCTAACTTCCACTCGTTCCCCGCAGGATAGAGGCCGAAGTTAAAGGTCTTGCCTGCCTGATATGAGCGATCCAGCAGGACCTGCTGGGCGCGTTCCTGCGCAAGCTGGTTGGTGCTGCTGTAGTTGGTGAACGCAATGGCGATGGTGCAAATCAGCGGGAACAGGACAAACAGCCCCATCCCGGCCACGCCCGGGTAGACATAGCGCCAGGCATAGGCTTTACGGTTGGCGAAAATATACAGGCCAGCAGAGCTTAAAATCAGCGTCATGATGGCGAACAGATATTCCCCTTGTACGTACATTAAAACAACAAGGTAACCCACCAGCAGACACAGCAGACCTATCGCTGACCACTTCAGCGCGTCGCTTTGCCACCAGCGTTTCTTTTTAATGACATCCATGGGGTTTTTCCTCTACAACGTTTGATCTTTTCTCCCTCTCCTGGGGGAGAGGGCCGGGGTGAGGGCGTGCGAATAGCGACAACCCTCACCCTAACCCTCTCCCAAAGGGAGAGGGGACTACGTCATTACTTAGTAATACGACCCTGAGCATCTTTCAGCGCGGCATCAACGGTCTGGCGACCGCTTGCAGCGTTGATGACCGCGGTACGGGTGGCGTACCAGAACGCAGCCATCTGTGGGATGTTCGGCATGATTTCGCCTTTCTGGGCGTTATCCATGGTAGCCGCGATACGTGGGTCTTTCGCCAGCTGATCCTGGAAGGATTTCAGCGCAACGGCGCCCAGCGGTTTGTCCTTGTTCACTTCATCCAGACCCTGATCGGTCAGCAGGTAGTTTTCCAGGAACTCTTTCGCCAGCTCTTTGTTCGGGCTGGCAGCGTTGATACCCGCGCTCAGCACGCCAACGAACGGTTTAGACGGCTTGCCTTTGAAGGTTGGCAGCAGCGTCACGCCGTAGTTGATTTTGCTCTTGTCGATGTTGGTCCAGGCCCACGGACCGTTGATGGTCATCGCGGTTTCGCCTTTGTTGAACGCCGCTTCCGCGATGGAGTAATCGGTATCAGCGTTCATGTGTTTGTTCTTGATAAGGTCAACCAGGAAGGTCAGGCCCGCTTTCGCGCCCGCGCTGTCGACGCCCACGTCTTTCACGTCATACTTACCGTTTTCAAACTTGAACGCGTAACCGCCGTCGGCAGCAATCAGCGGCCAGGTGAAGTACGGCTCTTGCAGGTTGAACATCAGGGCGGATTTACCTTTCGCCTTCAGCTCTTTATCCAGTTTCGGGATCTCTTCCCAGGTTTTCGGCGGGTTAGGTACCAGGTCTTTGTTATAAATCAGAGACAGGGCTTCAACCGCGACAGGATAAGCGATCAGCTTGCCGTTATAGCGAACAGCGTCCCAGGTGAACGGGAACAGTTTGTCCTGGAAAGCTTTGTCCGGGGTGACTTCAGCCAGCAGGCCAGACTGCGCGTAACCACCGAAACGGTCATGCGCCCAGAAGATGATGTCCGGGCCGTCGCCGGTTGCCGCAACCTGCGGGAATTTCTCTTCCAGTTTGTCCGGGTGTTCTACGGTAACTTTGATGCCGGTGTCTTTCTCGAATTTTTTGCCCACTTCGGCCAGGCCGTTATAGCCTTTGTCGCCGTTAATCCAGATAACCAGTTTGCCTTCTTCAATTTTGGCGAGCGCCGGTGCGGAAATCATCATTGCTGCGAGGGCGGACAATGCGAAAACGCGTGCGCCAGTCTTGATATTCATAGCTGCCATCCTTTTTGGTGATGTCTCATGGTATGACTTCAGTGGTTCAACGTGTCTCAGTCTCCTTATTTGACATCCTCTTTCCATCCTCCCAACCCCTACGCCCCACCCCCCGTTTGTGTGATCTCCGTTGCATAAATTTAAGTTATGAGTGCTGGCGCACATAAAAACCCACCGAATTTTGCAGGCGGCTTCACGAATTTTGCCTCAGCCCTCCCACGGCGGTCGCAGAGCCTGCTCTCTCATCCTCCCGCCTCCTCCCCCATAAAAAAGGCGGGGGGTGGAGGATTCGGGAAAGTAATGGATACCCCATAGTGAACTTATCTTGAATGTTTCTGTCGGTGACAGGTTGTAACGAAGGGAGAAGGGCATGGCGAGCGTACAGCTGCGTAATGTAACGAAAGCCTGGGGTGACGTTGTGGTGTCGAAAGACATCAATCTGGACATCAACGAAGGCGAATTCGTGGTGTTTGTTGGCCCATCAGGCTGTGGTAAATCTACTCTGCTGCGTATGATTGCCGGTCTTGAAACCATCACCAGCGGCGACCTGCTGATTGGTGATACCCGAATGAATGACATCCCGCCTGCCGAACGTGGCGTAGGCATGGTGTTCCAGTCTTATGCACTCTATCCCCATCTTTCCGTTGCCGAGAACATGTCCTTTGGCCTGAAGCTGGCCGGCGCGAAGAAAGAGGTCATTAACCAGCGCGTGACGCAGGTAGCTGAAGTATTACAGCTGGCGCACCTGTTGGAGCGTAAGCCGAAAGCGCTTTCCGGCGGTCAGCGTCAGCGCGTGGCGATTGGCCGTACCCTGGTCGCCGAGCCGCGCGTCTTCCTGCTCGACGAACCGCTTTCCAACCTGGATGCCGCCCTGCGCGTCCAGATGCGTATCGAAATCTCCCGTCTGCACAAGCGTCTTGGCCGCACGATGATTTACGTCACCCACGATCAGGTCGAAGCGATGACCCTCGCCGACAAAATCGTGGTGCTGGATGCCGGTCGCGTGGCGCAGGTGGGTAAACCGCTGGAGCTGTATCACTACCCGGCAGACCGCTTTGTTGCGGGCTTCATTGGCTCGCCAAAGATGAACTTCCTGCCCGTCAAAGTGACCGCGACAGCCATTGAACAGGTACAGGTGGAGCTGCCAAACCGCCAGCAGGTCTGGCTGCCGGTCGACAGCGCTAACGTACAGGTCGGGGCAAACATGTCCCTCGGTATTCGTCCTGAGCATCTGCTGCCGAGCCACATCGCTGATGTGACCCTGGAAGGTGACGTTCAGGTCGTCGAACAGCTTGGTCACGAAACACAGATTCATATCCAGATCCCCGCCATCCGTCAGAACCTGGTCTACCGCCAGAACGACGTGGTGTTGGTAGAAGAGGGTGCCACATTCGCTATCGGCTTGCCGCCAGAGCGTTGCCATCTGTTCCGTGAGGATGGCACTGCATGTCGTCGGTTGCATAAAGAGCCAGGCGTTTAAGCAATCCCAAAAGAAGACACGAAACCGACAGGTGAAGTGTTCAAAGAAAAGCAATGATCTCAGGAGATAGAATGATGATTACTCTGCGCAAACAAGTCCCTCTGGCAATCGCCATTGCGGCAGGCATCCTGTCTGCCCAGGCGGGTGCTGTAGATTTTAAAGGTTATGCTCGTTCTGGCATCGGCTGGACCGGGAGTGGTGGTGAACAACAATGTTTCCAGACCACCGGTGCGGATTCTAAATATCGTCTTGGTAACGAGTGTGAAACCTATGCGGAAGTTAAATTAGGCCAGGAAGTGTGGAAAGAAGCGGACAAGAGCTTCTATTTCGATTCCAACATCGCCTATAAAACTGCTCAGCTTAACGACTGGGAAGACAGTAACACGCCAGCAGTGCGTGAGTTTAACGTCGTAGGTAAAAACCTGATTGATTCACTGCCAGGGGCAAATATTTGGGCAGGTAAGCGTTTCTATCAACGTCATGACGTTCACATGATCGACTTCTACTACTGGGATATTTCTGGTCCTGGCGCAGGTCTGGAAAACGTTGATGTCGGTATAGGTAAACTCTCTCTCGCAGCAACTCGTTCTTCTGAATCCGGCGGCTCCTCGGCTTTTGGCGATCGCGATCCGAATACCGGTCTGCGTACCTATAACAACAAAGTGCCAAACGACGTGTTTGATGCGCGTTTAGCCGGTATGGAAATTAACCCGGGCGGTACTCTGGAACTGGGTGTTGACTACGGCCATACCAACATTCCTGACGATTACTACCTGCAGCCTGGTGCATCGAAAGATGGCTGGATGTTCACTGCAGAACACACCCAGAGCATGATGAAAGGCTTCAACAAGTTTGTGGTGCAGTACGCCACCGACTCCATGATTTCTCAGGGTAAAGGTCAGGCGCGTGGGGGGGCTGTTGATAATGACGGCAGCCTGATCCGTATCCTCGACCACGGTGCGATCACGCTGGCGGATAAATGGGACCTGATGTACGTCGGTATGTATCAGGATATCGATCGTGACAACAATCAAGGTACCACCTGGTACACCGTGGGCGTGCGTCCAATGTACAAATGGACGCCTATCATGAGCACCTTGCTGGAAGTGGGATATGACAACGTCAAATCTCAGCAAACCGGCGATCGTAACGACCAATACAAAATCACTCTGGCACAACAGTGGCAGGCGGGTGACAGCATCTGGTCCCGTCCAGCGATTCGCGTGTTTGCTACCTACGCCAAGTGGGATGAGAAATGGGGTTACGTGAAGACCGACTCTGAGGGTAACTTCTCTTCCACTGCTGCAAGCAACAGCACTGTAACTCCGTTCGGTACGACCAGCCGTGGTGACAGCGACGAGTGGACCTTCGGTGCTCAGATGGAAATCTGGTGGTAATTTTAGACGTTAATGTATTTAAAAGAGGGGCTTAGGCCCCTCTAACTCATAACGCATTTCTCGGAAAGTATGCGCTATTGCCTGGCTACCATGCTTTCGAATAATGAGGTCATAACGATGAAAAAAAGTCTCTTAGCACTCTGTCTGACGGCGGGCATGTTTGCTGCATTACCAGCAGTGAGCTTGGCTGATGTCAATATCGTTCCGCAGAACACGACTGCTGCGCCTGCGATCCCCTCTGCCACACTGCAAAGTCTGAACTGGGTGCCCGTGAATGTGGCACAAACCCAGACCATCGAGTTGGGGAATACAGGACAGACCCTGAATGTACCGGGAATTTCAGGACCGGTTGCTGCATGGAGTGTCCCTGCAAATGTGGGTGAGTTAACGTTAACGCTTGTCAGTGAAGCCGACAAAACACCCTCTGTATTTGCACCAAACGTGTTAGTGCTTGATCAAAACATGTCGCCTTCAGCTTTTTTCCCAAGCAGTTATTTTACCTATCAGAAACCCGGCGTCATGTCGGCTGACCGCCTTGAGGGCATCCTGAAACTGACACCCGCTTTAGGCCAGCAAAAGATTTATATCCTCGCGTTTACTACGCCCGAAGATCTGCAGCGCACCACCAAAATGATTGATCCGGCAAAATCCTATGCTCAGGGGGCGGGTAACGCTATTCCTGATATTCCTGATCCGGTCGCACGCCACGTGACGAACGGTACGCTAAAACTCAAAGTTCAAACAAACACCAGCTCCAGTATTCTGGTCGGTCCGTTATTCGGATCCTCTGGCCCTGCTGCTGTCACCGTTGGCAACACTGCGGCACCTGCACCTGCCTATACCGCACCCGCTGCCACGGCAGCCGCACCGGTAGCGACTGCAGCGCCTGCACCGGCGAAGAAAGCCGAGCCGGTACTGAACGACACCGAAGAGTACTTCAACAACGCCATTAAGCAGGCGGTGAAGCGCGGCGATGTCGATAAAGCGCTGAAGCTGCTTGATGAAGCCGAACGTTTAGGTTCAACCACTGCCCGTTCCACCTTTATCAGCAGTGTAAAAGGCAAGGGGTAACCGTTTCCCCACAGTGCTGATTTGTTAGTAGTTTGGTGCGCCTGAGTGGGCGCACTTTTTTTCGTATCGGCCAGGCTGTTGCGCCCATGTTGCGATCGTGATCGTTAAATAACGTTTGGCCCCCCTCAATCCGTGTTTCTGCGATACAATGCCATTACGTTATGTATCGGAGAGTCTGGCATGTCACACCCTGCGCTAACGCAACTGCGTGCGCTGCGCTATTTCGACCAAATACCTGCGCTTGATCCGCAGCAGCTGGACTGGTTGCTGCTGGAAGATTCCATGACGAAACGTTTTGAGCAGCAGGGTAAAACGGTCACGGTGACCCTGATTCAGGAAGGGTTTGTCTCTGGCGATGAGATCGCCAACGAGCTGCCGCTGCTGCCGCACGAGCCACGTTACTGGCTGCGCGAAATTTTGCTCTGTGCCGATGGCGAGCCGTGGCTTGCCGGACGGACGGTAGTGCCCGAGTCCACCCTTTCCGGGCCAGAGCTGGCGCTGCAACGTCTGGGGAAAACGCCTCTGGGGCGTTACCTTTTCACCTCGTCTGAGCTTACCCGGGATTTTATTGAGATTGGTCGTGATGCTGAACTGTGGGGGCGTCGTTCCCGCCTTCGCCTGAGCGGTAAACCGTTAATACTGACGGAGCTTTTTTTACCGGCATCACCGTTGTACTAAGAGGAAGAAAAAATGGAGTGGAGCCTGACGCAGAATAAGCTGTTGGCGTATCACCGCTTAATGCGTACCGATAAACCCATTGGCGCGTTGCTGCTGCTGTGGCCGACCCTCTGGGCGCTGTGGCTTGCCACGCCGGGCGTGCCGCCGCTGTGGATCCTGGGCGTGTTCGTTGCCGGCGTCTGGCTGATGCGCGCGGCGGGCTGCGTGGTGAATGACTATGCCGATCGTAAATTCGACGGTCATGTTAAGCGTACTGCCGGTCGTCCGTTACCCAGCGGGCAGGTCACCGGGAAAGAAGCCCGCGTGCTGTTTATTGTTCTGGTTCTGCTCTCTTTCCTGCTGGTGTTAACCCTGAACACCATGACCATTTTGCTTTCCGTTGCGGCGCTGGCCCTGGCCTGGGTTTATCCGTTTATGAAGCGCTATACCCACCTGCCTCAGGTGGTGTTGGGCGCGGCGTTTGGCTGGTCGATTCCGATGGCGTTTGCGGCGGTTAGTGAGTCCTTACCGCTCAGCTGCTGGCTGATGTTCCTGGCGAACATTCTCTGGGCGGTGGCTTACGACACGCAATATGCAATGGTAGACCGCGACGATGACCTGAAAATCGGCATCAAATCCACCGCCATCCTCTTTGGTCGTCACGACAAGCTGATTATCGGTATCCTGCAGGTCGCGGTATTGGCGCTGATGGTGGCGATTGGCCGCCTGAACGGGCTGAACTGGGAGTTTTACTGGTCCGTGCTGGTGGCGGGGCTGCTGTTTGCTTATCAGCAGAAGCTGATCGCTAAGCGTGAACGTGATGCCTGCTTCAAGGCGTTTATGAACAATAACTACGTCGGTCTGGTGCTGTTTTTAGGCCTGGCGATGAGCTATTTCTTATAAAAAAGTCGGGTGGCGGCTTCGTCTTACCCGATCCACGATCTGGCAGGAAATGTAGGCCCGGTAGCGTTAGCGCCACCGGGCGTTTTTTTACCGGCGACGCAGCAGCCGAAGCGCGTTCGCCGTCACCAGCACCGTTGCCCCGGTATCCGCCAGCACCGCCAGCCACAGTCCGGTCATGCCGAGCAGGGTCGTCACCAGGAAAATCCCCTTCAGCCCGAGCGCGATGCCGATGTTCTGACGGATATTGGCCCGCGTCGCGCGCGCAAGATCGATCATCTGGGCCAGCCCGGTCAGGCGGTTGTGGGTCAGCGCCGCGTCGGCGGTCTCCAGCGCCACGTCAGTACCGCTACCCATCGCAATACCAATGGTGGACGCTTTCATCGCCGGGGCATCGTTAATCCCGTCACCGACCATCGCCAGCGGCGCCTGATCGTTCAGCTCCGTCACCGCGCTGACCTTATCCGCAGGCAGCAATCCGGCTTTAAACGCCAGCCCTAGCTCACCGGCAATCGCTGCCGCCGCGCGAGGGTTATCACCGGTGAGAATCACGCCCTTCACGCCCAGCTGATGCAGCGCCGCCACGGCTTCTTTTGCGTCATCGCGCAGGGTGTCGCGTAGCGCCAGCATCCCTTTTGCGGTGCCGTCCTGCATGACGGTCACGACAGTCTGTCCGGTCTGTTCTAACGTCTCCACCTCTGGAGTAGAAGACTTACCCGCCGCGACAATCAGCACCTTTTTACCGTCAACGGTGGCCTCAATACCTGACCCTACCAGCGCCCGCTGGGCGGTTGCCGGAGGTATGTTTAGTCCGCGCGACTGCGCTTCACGCACAATCGCCTGCGCCAGCGGATGGGTGGAGCCCTGTTCAACGGCGGCGGCCAGGGTCAGCAGTTCATCCTCACTGATATCCTGCGGATACACGCCGGTCACCTGCGGCTTGCCCACGGTCAGCGTACCGGTTTTATCAAAGGCGATATGCTGGACCTGGCTGAGCTGCTCCAGCGCCGCGCCGCCCTTAATCAGCGCCCCGCGACGTGCCGCAGCCGCCAGACCGGACGTAATCGCCGCCGGGGTGGAAATCACCAGCGCGCATGGGCAGCCGATCAGAAGCAGCGTCAGCCCTTTATAAATCCAGCCCTCCCACGGCGCGCCAAAGAACAGCGGTGGGACGACGGTGACCAGCAGGGCAACCAGCATAATGGCGGGCGTGTAGATCCGGCTGAAGCGATCGATAAAGCGTTCGACCGGCGCGCGGCGCTCCTCAGCCTCTTCAATCAGCTTCAGGATACGGTCGATGGCGCTGTCACCCGGCTCGGAAAGCACGGTGAGCTGTACCAGACGGTCGACGCTGGTGGCGCCTGCAGGCACTTTTTCACCCTCGGCACGCTCTACTGGAATGGATTCCCCGGTCAGGGCGCTTTCATCAAAGCTTGCGGTGGCGGTAAGCAGCGCGCCGTCTGCAGGCAGGCGTCCGCCTGCCGCGACTTCTATCACGTCACCCGGACGCAGCGTAGTGATGGCGACCGTTTCACGCGTACCGTTTACCACGCGAATGGCGGTTTCCGGCTTCAGCGCCATCAGCGCGCTGACCCCTTTACGCGCCCGGCTCGCCGCCCAGCCCTCAAGACGTTCGCCGATTAAGAACAGCAGCAGCACCATCGCCGCTTCTGCCGTCGCGCCAATGAACAGCGCGCCGATGGCCGCCACGCTCATCAGCGTTTCGATGGCAAACCAGCTGCCGCTTTTCATCAGGCGCAGCGCCTGACGGGCAATCGGGAACAGACCGACCAGGGTGGTGGCGATAAACGCCAGATTGCCGAACGGGTGGTTAATCTGCTCCAGACCCCAGCTCAGGGACATCATGATGATGAGGGTAATGAGCGGCAGGTTTTCTTTCAGGGAGGAGACTTTTTCAACGGGCGCCGTTTCGCTGCGCAGGGTATAACCCGCCTTGCTGACGGCGGCTTCAACCTGCTTGCTGACGTCTTTATCGGCGCTAACCAGCAGCTTTTCGGTGGCGAACAGCACCTGAACGTGACTCACGCCCGGCACCTGTTTGACGGCGTTTTCCACTTTGCGCGCGCAGGCGGCGCAGTCCATGCCGTTGACGACCCAGCTGTAGCGGTTGCCGCTTTCAGGAAGGGGTTGAGTTTGCGTTTCGCACGCGCCTTCGCAGCAGCAGTCGTCTTTCGACGGAACCGGGCTGAGCTTAAGTGCCGAGAATTGAGGAACTTTTTTAGGTATTTCTGGAGTTGACATGGCAGTCTCCGGCAATGATAATTTTCTCATTAACCGCAGCATACACTCTGGAGTCGACTCCAGAGTCAAGCGCTATTTAGATATACAGCGAACGCACAATCAGGAAATGCCCGGCAAAGTAACAGGCGGCGGCAATCGCGTTATCCGCCCGGAAGCGGCGGCGATAGTGGCTGCCCAGCCAGACGACGTTACCGATCAGCAGCAATGCGGCGCCGAAGAACGCTGACATCGCCGGAGCGGTCGGACGGAAGAACCACAGTTCACCAGCCAGCCATACCATTACCAGCGTCATGGCGATAAACGTACAAACCGGCAAACGCATCTCTTCCAGACGCGACCAGATCACCGCGATCAGCAGGGCGCCAATCACCAGCAGGACCAGCGGCAGCGGCCAGAAGAAAGAGAGCGTCATCTGGCTGGCGAAGTAGATGGTATACAGCAGATGCGACAGGAAAAATGCCCCTACGGCATACAGCAGGCGCTGGCGCGGCAGCAGGGTCAGGGCATCGCCAATCAGAGAGGCGCACAGCCCGGCGAGCACCAGATAGCTGACGGCGTTAAACATTGGCGCTTGCCAGGCCAGCAGCAGCAGGAGCAACAGCGTGACCGGTTTAAACAACCAGCGCTGCCAGGTGGGACCACGGTACGACGCATCGACATAAAGCCATGCGGAAAAACAGACAGCGATAAATGACCAAAGCATATTAACTCCCTGTATCTGTTAAGCCTGAATAATCAGTTTCTGATCCAGTGTAGTGACGCGGGCGGGCGTTTGGCAATGGTAGGGAAGGCAAGGTATCCTGAATTCCGCATAATCTGATGGGATTTTTCAATGAGCAAGATGCCGCTTTTTTTCATTATCGTGGTGGCGATTATCGTCATTGCCGCCTCGTTTCGTTTCGTGCAGCAGCGCCGCGAGAAGGCGGATAACGATGCTGCACCGCTGATGCAAAAGCGCGTGGTGGTGACGAACAAACGCGAAAAACCGCTCAACGACCGCCGCTCGCGCCAGCAGCAGGTGACGCCTGCGGGCACAACAATGCGCTATGAAGCGAGCTTTAAGCCGGAAACGGGCGGCCTTGAGATGACCTTCCGCCTGGAGGCGCAACAGTACCATCAGCTGACGGTGGGAGAGAAAGGAACGCTGAGCTACAAAGGGTCGCGATTCGAAGGTTTTACGCCTGAATAAGGCGCGATCGGTTCCCTCTCCCTGTGGGAGAGGGCATCAGGCCGCACATTATTTCTTCACCTGCGCCTTAAACTTCTTCATCCACACCAGCAGCTCAAACACGCCGAAAATAAAGACGCGCAGCTGCTGCCAGCCCGTCATCTGCGGGCCGTCTTTCGGCAGGCCGTTTTTCAGCATCACCATCTGAAGGGCGTGCATAAACGACGTGAAAATCAGCGCCACGTTAACGAAAATGTTCATCGGGCGCGGGAACGGGTGCACCAGATTCAGAATCAAGAACGCCCAGACGCCCAGCATCAGCAAGCGTCCCAGGTTAATCAGTACCGGCATCGGATCCTCCTTGTGCCTGACGGTGATAAAGACGATAAGCAACCTGACCTGCCACTTTTTCACGGTGCAGATCCCAGTGGGCGGGAACCGGCGGTAAACCGTTTTCCACTTCGCTTTCAACATAAATTAGCGCGTCATCCGCCAGCCAGCCGTTTTGCTCCAGCAGGGATAACGTCTCCTCCAGCAGCCCCTTGCGGAACGGCGGGTCGACAAACACCACGTTATGCGGCGTGCCCTTTTGCGCGAGGAAGCTCAGCGTGTTGGTGTTCACCACTTTGGCGTTGCTCGCCTTCAGCGTCGCCAGATTTTGCTGCAGCGTCTGCGCAACGCCGCGCTCCATCTCGAGCAGCGTGGCGCTGGCGGCATAGCGCGACAGCGCTTCCAGCCCGAGGGCGCCGCTTCCGGCGAAGCAGTCCAGACAGTGGGCGTCTACCATAGACGGAGCCAGCCAGTTAAACAGCGTCTCGCGCACGCGGTCGGTAGTTGGGCGTAAACCGGGGCTGTCCGGCACCGGTAATTTCCGGCCTCGCCACTGACCGCCGATAATACGAATTTGACCGGCCGGGGCGCGGTTGGGTTTCTTCATCTCAGGAAAGCTCTGTTAACAATTGGCCTGCGATTGCGGGCGGTGATGTCAATTAAGTAAAGTGTTAGACTATTTCATCATTTTTTTAGCTTCCATGTATATAGCGCCGCGAGGAGTGTAGTCGCAGATGGCAAAACAAAAAAAACGTGGCTTCTTTTCCTGGCTGGGCTTCGGTGAAAAAGAGCAAGAAACAGAACAGAAAACCGAAGAGCAACAAGCCGTTGAAGAGCAGTCGCAGCCTGAAACGCCTGTAGAAACCGCCGCGGTTGTCGAAGCGGAAGAAACGGCGCACAGCAAAGAAGAGATTGAAACCTTTGCTGAAGAGGTGGTTGAAGTCACTGAACAGGTTCAGGAGAACGAGAAGCCAGAACCGGTTGTCGTCGAAGCCGTTACCGAAGCGCCACAGGCCGCTATCGAACACGAAGAGCTTCCGCTGCCGGAAGAGGTCAAAGACGAAGCGGTGTCTGCCGAAGAGTGGCAGGCCGAAGCGGAAACCGTTGAAATCGTTGAGGCGGTGGAAGAAGAAGCGGCGCTTGAGCCAGAGCTGACCGACGACGAGCTGGAAGCCCAGGCGCTGGCGGCGGAGGCAGCTGAAGAAGCGGTCATCGTTGTGCCGGTAGAAGAGCAGGCCGAAGACGAGATCGTTCAGGAGCAGGAAAAACCGACCAAAGAAGGTTTCTTCGCGCGCCTGAAGCGCAGCCTGCTTAAAACCAAAGAAAACTTAGGTTCCGGATTTATCAGTCTGTTCCGCGGCAAGAAGATCGACGACGATCTGTTTGAAGAGCTGGAAGAACAACTGCTGATTGCTGACGTTGGGGTAGAAACTACCCGTAAGATCATCGCCAATCTGACCGAAGGGGCGAGCCGCAAACAGCTGCGCGACGCCGAGGCGCTGTATGGTCTGCTGAAAGACGAGATGGGTGAAATTCTCGCAAAAGTTGACGAACCGCTTAATATTGAAGGCAAAACGCCATTTGTTATTCTGATGGTCGGCGTGAACGGCGTGGGTAAAACCACCACCATCGGCAAGCTGGCGCGCCAGTTCGAGCAGCAGGGCAAATCGGTGATGCTGGCGGCGGGCGATACCTTCCGTGCAGCGGCGGTTGAGCAGCTGCAGGTGTGGGGCCAGCGCAACAACATTCCGGTGATTGCCCAGCATACCGGCGCGGATTCCGCGTCCGTGATCTTTGACGCTATCCAGGCGGCGAAGGCGCGCAACGTGGACGTGCTGATTGCCGATACCGCAGGGCGTTTGCAGAACAAATCGCACCTGATGGAAGAATTGAAGAAAATCGTTCGCGTCATGAAGAAGCTGGACGAAGACGCACCGCATGAAATTATGCTGACCATTGATGCCAGCACCGGACAGAACGCCATCAGCCAGGCAAAGCTGTTCCATGAAGCGGTAGGACTGACGGGGATCACGCTGACCAAACTGGACGGCACCGCGAAAGGCGGGGTGATTTTCTCCGTGGCTGACCAGTTCGGCATTCCTATCCGTTACATCGGTGTGGGCGAGCGTATTGAGGATTTACGTCCGTTTAAGGCGGGCGACTTTATTGAGGCATTATTTGCCCGAGAGGACTAACAATGATTCGCTTTGAACACGTCAGCAAGGCCTATCTCGGTGGGAGACAAGCGCTGCAGGGGGTCACATTCCACCTGCAGCCAGGCGAGATGGCATTCCTGACCGGCCATTCCGGCGCGGGGAAAAGTACCCTGCTCAAGCTTATCTGTGGGATCGAGCGCCCAAGCGCCGGGAAGATCTTTTTCAGCGGCCATGAGATCAGCCGCCTGAAAAACCGTGAGGTGCCGTTCCTGCGTCGCCAGATCGGCATGATTTTCCAGGATCACCATCTGCTGATGGATCGCACCGTTTTCGATAACGTGGCCATTCCGCTGATTATTGCCGGCGCCAGCTATGACGATATCCGCCGCCGCGTCTCTGCGGCGCTGGATAAGGTCGGGCTACTGGACAAAGCGAAGAACTTCCCGATCCAGCTCTCCGGCGGTGAACAGCAGCGCGTGGGTATCGCCCGCGCGGTGGTGAACAAGCCTGCGGTGCTGCTGGCGGATGAACCGACCGGTAACCTGGACGATGCCCTGTCAGAAGGGATTTTGCGTCTGTTTGAGGAATTTAACCGCGTAGGGGTCACCGTATTGATGGCAACGCACGACATCGGGCTGATTTCCCGTCGTTCGTACCGCATGCTGACCCTGAGCGACGGTCATTTGCACGGAGGCCACGGTGAATAAGCGTGATGCAATAAACCAGATTCGGCAGTTCGGGAACCGGTTTGACCGTTTCCGTAAGCCGCAGGGCGGGGGGGACGGCAATCGTAATGCGCCGAAGCGCCAGAAGGCCGCGCCAAAACCGGCCTCCCGTAAAACCAACGTCTTTAACGAGCAGGTGCGCTACGCGTTCCACGGCGCGCTGCAGGACCTGAAAAGCAAACCGCTGGCGACGTTCCTGACGGTGATGGTGATTGCCATCTCCCTCACGCTTCCAAGCGTCTGCTATATGGTCTATAAAAACGTCAACCAGGCGGCCTCACAGTATTATCCGTCCCCGCAGATCACGGTCTATCTGGATAAAGCGCTCGACGATAACGCGGCGGCCCAGGTGGTTGGGCAAATTCAGGCCGAGCAGGGCGTAGAGAAGGTCAACTATCTCTCACGTGAAGACGCGCTGGGCGAGTTCCGTAACTGGTCTGGCTTTGGCGGCGCGCTGGATATGCTCGAAGAGAACCCGCTGCCCGCCGTGGCGGTGGTAATCCCGAAGCTGGATTTCCAGGGGACCGATTCGCTTAACACCCTGCGCGATCGCATCACGCGCATTAAGGGCATTGATGAAGTGCGCATGGATGACAGCTGGTTTGCGCGCCTTTCTGCTCTCACCGGGCTGGTAGGCCGCGTCGCGGCGATGATTGGCGTGCTGATGGTGGCGGCGGTCTTCCTCGTCATCGGCAACAGCGTGCGCCTGAGCATTTTCGCCCGTCGCGATACCATCAACGTGCAGAAACTGATTGGTGCGACGGATGGTTTCATCCTCCGTCCGTTCCTTTACGGCGGCGCACTGCTCGGTTTTTCCGGCGCATTTCTTTCACTGATATTGTCAGAAATTTTGGTGATGCGGCTTTCCTCTGCCGTGACTGAAGTGGCGCAGGTTTTCGGAACGAAGTTTGATATCAGTGGCTTAGGGTTCGATGAGTGCCTGTTACTGCTGCTGGTGTGTTCGATGATTGGGTGGGTGGCAGCGTGGCTGGCAACCGTTCAACATTTACGTCACTTTACTCCCGACTAATAAAAGCGTGATATAATCTTTCCCTGCACCGAGATGTTCGCTCTGCAGGGAAAGCGTCCCTGTTGTCTCTTCCCCTGTTATCATCTCCATGTCACATTTTGTGCGTAATTTATTCACCGTTGCACCTGGAACTTGTGGATAAAATCACTGTCTGATAAAAGAGTGAATGCTAATCTCGTTGCTCAAACGCTTTGGCATGGTTGTTGCCTGACGGGGACAGCCTGGACCAGAAGAAATACTGAGAGGAATGAATGACCAAAGAAATGCAAACTTTAGCTTTAGCCCCTGTTGGTAACCTGGAATCTTATATCCGGGCTGCGAACACCTGGCCGATGTTAACGGCCGAGGAAGAAAAGGAGCTTGCTGAAAAGCTGCATTACCAGGGCGATCTGGAAGCAGCGAAAAAGCTGATCCTGTCTCACCTGCGCTTTGTTGTTCACATTGCTCGTAATTATGCGGGCTATGGCCTGCCGCAGGCGGACTTGATTCAGGAAGGCAACATCGGCCTGATGAAGGCTGTGCGTCGCTTCAACCCGGAAGTGGGTGTGCGACTCGTCTCCTTCGCCGTACACTGGATCAAGGCAGAAATTCATGAATACGTGCTGCGCAACTGGCGTATCGTGAAAGTCGCCACGACAAAAGCGCAACGTAAACTGTTCTTCAACCTGCGTAAAACCAAGCAGCGTCTGGGCTGGTTCAATCAGGACGAAGTGGAAATGGTGGCGCGCGAGCTGGGCGTATCCAGCAAAGACGTGCGTGAGATGGAATCCCGTATGGCCGCGCAGGACATGACCTTTGATATGTCCTCCGACGATGACGCCTCCGACAGCCAGCCAATGGCGCCGGTTCTGTATCTGCAGGATAAAACCTCTAATTTTGCTGACGGCATCGAAGAGGACAACTGGGAAGATCAGGCCGCGAACAAGCTGACCCATGCGATGGAAGGCCTCGACGAACGTAGCCAGGATATTATCCGCGCCCGCTGGCTGGACGAAGACAACAAGTCCACGCTGCAGGAGCTGGCCGACCGCTACGGCGTCTCTGCAGAACGTGTGCGTCAGCTTGAAAAGAACGCCATGAAAAAACTTCGCGCCGCTATCGAAGCGTAATTTTCGCGAAGTACACCGAGAACCCTCGAATGCAAATTCGGGGGTTTTGTTTTTTTAGCGCCCGCTCTGGCTAATTTCCTCCCCCTGGCAAACACTTACTGATGCGCTAAGCAGGCGACTTTCTCAGGGGGACAGGGTGAAAAATAACGAACTGAACGACCGGCGTTTACAGGCGACGCCGCGCGGCATCGGCGTGATGTGTAACTTCTATGCCGATAAAGCCGAAAACGCCACGGTGTGGGACGTGGAAGGCAATGAGTATATCGACTTCGCCGCTGGGATCGCGGTGCTGAATACCGGCCATCGCCATCCCAAAGTCATTTCCGCCATTGAAAAACAACTCCACGCGTTTACCCACACGGCCTACCAGATTTTGCCGTACGAAGGCTACGTGGCGCTTGCCGAGCGTATCAACGCACGCGTGCCCGTAGAAGGTCCTGCCAAAACGGCGTTCTTCTCGACGGGGGCTGAGGCGGTCGAAAACGCGGTCAAAATTGCGCGCGCCTATACCAAACGTCCTGGCCTTATCACCTTCGGCGGCGCGTTCCACGGCCGCACCTTTATGACCATGGCGCTGACCGGCAAAGTTGCGCCGTACAAGCTCGGCTTCGGACCCTTCCCCGGCTCGGTTTACCACGCGCAGTATCCGAATGACCTGCACGGCGTCAGCACCGCTGAGGCGTTAAAAAGCCTGGAACGTATCTTTAAAGCAGATATTGCTCCTGACCAGGTCGCGGCGATTATTCTCGAACCGGTTCAGGGAGAGGGCGGTTTCAACATTGCGCCTGCTGATTTTATGCAGGCTCTTCGCGCCCTGTGCGATACCCACGGTATTTTGCTGATTGCTGACGAGGTGCAAAGCGGCTTCGCCCGCACCGGCAAGCTTTTCTCGATGGAACACCACTGCGTGAAGCCGGACCTGATCACCATGGCAAAAAGCCTGGCGGGCGGGATGCCGCTCTCTGCGGTATCGGGCCGTGCCGACGTGATGGACGCGCCTGCGCCGGGCGGGCTGGGCGGCACCTACGCGGGCAATCCGCTGGCGATTGCCGCAGCGCACGCGGTGCTGGACGTGATTGACGAGGAAGATCTCTGCACGCGCTCGGCGCATCTCGGCCATCACCTGGTTGAAGTGCTCAACAAAGCCAAGGAACACTGCCCGTATATCGCTGACATTCGCGGGCAGGGCTCGATGGTGGCGGTAGAGTTTAACGACCCGCAAACGGGTCAGCCTTCGCCGGAATTTACCCGTGAGGTGCAGGAGCGCGCGTTGCAGGAAGGGCTGCTTCTTCTGAGCTGCGGCGTCTACGGCAACGTCATTCGTTTCCTCTATCCGCTGACTATCCCTGAAGCGCAGTTCCGTAAAGCGCTGGACATTATCTCCGCGTCGCTGACACGTTAAAGCCACATGCCCGGCGGTAAATCCTGCCGGGCTTATCATATATTCATTTCAAATTAGCTATTCCAAAATCATAAAAATCGGGTATGTTTTAGCAGAGTATGCTGAAAAAGCGCGGACAGCACACCTATAACTGACATAAAGCGCTGCACAACAACATCACAACAATCGTAATAACCATAATAATGGGGAATCTCAGGATGAACATGAAGGGTAAAGCGTTACTGGCAGGATGTATCGCGTTGGCATTCAGCACCATGGCACAGGCAGACATCAAGGTGGCTGTGGTTGGCGCGATGTCCGGTCCGGTAGCACAGTACGGCGACCAGGAATTTACCGGCGCTGAACAGGCGGTTGCAGACATTAATGCTAAGGGCGGTATCAAAGGCGAAAAACTGCAGATCGTAAAATATGATGATGCCTGTGACCCGAAACAAGCGGTCGCGGTCGCGAACAAAGTGGTGAACGACGGGATCAAATACGTTATCGGTCACCTGTGCTCTTCCTCTACTCAGCCCGCGTCTGACATCTACGAAGACGAAGGTATTCTGATGATCACCCCGGCAGCGACCGCACCGGAGCTGACTGCGCGTGGATACAAGCTGACCCTGCGCACCACCGGTCTGGACTCTGACCAGGGCCCAACCGCGGCGAAATACATCGTTGAAAAAGTGAAGCCGAAGCGCATTGCTATCGTTCATGACAAGCAGCAGTACGGTGAAGGTCTGGCGCGTTCAGTGCAGGACAACCTCAAGAAAGCCAATGCCGACGTGGTGTTCTTCGACGGTATCACCGCCGGTGAGAAAGACTTCTCCACCCTGGTGGCGCGTCTGAAGAAAGAGAATATCGACTTCGTATACTACGGCGGCTACCATCCGGAAATGGGCCAGATCCTGCGTCAGGCGCGCGCTGCTGGCCTGAAAACCCAGTTTATGGGCCCGGAAGGCGTGGCGAACGTTTCTCTGTCTAACATCGCGGGTGAATCAGCCGAAGGCCTGCTGGTGACCAAACCGAAGAACTACGACCAGGTCCCTGCGAACAAACCTATCGTAGATGCCATCAAGGCGAAGAAACAGGATCCAAGCGGCGCTTTCGTCTGGACCACCTACGCGGCGCTGCAGTCTCTGCAGGCAGGTCTGAACCAGTCCGCCGATCCGGCTGAGATTGCCACCTGGCTGAAAGCGAATACGGTCCAGACCGTCATGGGGCCACTCTCCTGGGACGCGAAGGGCGACCTGAAGGGCTTCGAGTTCGGCGTGTTTGACTGGCATGCCAATGGCACGGCGACAGACGCAAAATAATTTTCCCGTCTCCTTTCGCGCCGCAGGTGCGTTGGCTGCGTTATTCAACCCCGGTCACTTACTTATGTAAGCTCCCGGGGATTTCATAACTTGCCGCCTTCCTGCAACACGAAATGCTTGGGAAAATACAGTGGAGAATGTAGGCCGGGTAAGGCGCAGCCGCCACCCGGCTTTCTTTTAGCGCTTCTCCCACCCGCTCTCCTGCGCCGTAAAGCCTAACGCCTGCATAAACGCTGCCATCACGCCGCGGTCTTCCACGCCCACGTCAGCCATCCACCATGAGCTCACGCTTGGGTTTTCGCGGATCACTTCTTCAATTAAATACTGTCCCACGCCGCGACGACGGGTGACGTCACGAACGCGCAGTGAGTCCAGCGCTCCTTCTGTACCGCTCAGAGTGACGCGAACCGCAGCCAGCAGGCGCTCGTTAAAACGCGCGGCATAAATGCGGTGGGTCTCATCAACGCGCAGCGACGAAGGGGAATATTCCGGCCAGATCTTGCCCAGGTCGATATGATCCTGGTCGCTAAAGGTCACCAGACGCACGATAGTCAGTTTCATTAGCTACTTGTCCAAATCAAATTGAGTAGAGGCAGTGTACTCAATTTATTCACTCAGCGGCTTCCTCTTTTTATTCTCATTAACCAGGTGATTAGTTTTTTGGCAACGCGATGGGCAGTTTGAAAACACATGGATCGAAAAATAAGCAGAATTTTAACCTGAATGGTAGTGATTTATTCGGCGCTTTGTACCGTTATTTTATGCTGCAAACTGCACTTTTATTTGTTTATCTCTGCCTGATTTCAGAATATTATCTTTGCTTAATCGCCTGAAAAATAGAGATTTTAGTCTGGTTTTTGACAAAAAACTGCGCTAAACCATTAAAGGCACTGGTAAAAATAGCGTTGTTCATTAAAAGTACAGAATGCTTTTTAACCATAATAAAACAAAATATAAACACGACATCACGAATGGGGATTCAGAGATGAAAAGGAACGCGAAGACGTTAATCGCGGGGATGGTCGCACTGTCGATCTCGCATGCCGCCATGGCGGAGGACATTAAAGTTGCGGTAGTGGGCGCGATGTCCGGCCCTGTTGCCCAGTGGGGTGATATGGAGTTCAACGGTGCGCGCCAGGCCATCAAAGACATCAACGCTAAGGGCGGCATCAAAGGCGACAAGCTGGTGGGCGTAGAATATGACGACGCCTGCGATCCGAAACAGGCCGTCGCGGTCGCCAACAAAATCGTTAACGACGGCATCCAGTATGTGATCGGCCACCTGTGCTCGTCGTCCACCCAGCCCGCATCTGATATCTACGAAGACGAAGGCATTCTGATGATCACCCCTGGCGCCACTAACCCTGAGCTGACCCAGCGCGGCTACCAGCACATCATGCGTACCGCGGGGCTGGACTCCTCTCAGGGGCCAACCGCCGCCAAATACATCCTTGAAACCGTCAAGCCGCAGCGTATCGCCATTATTCATGACAAGCAGCAGTACGGCGAAGGCCTGGCGCGCTCCGTTCAGGACGGCCTGAAAAAAGGCGGCGCAAACATCGTCTTCTTCGACGGGATTACCGCCGGTGAGAAAGACTTTTCCGCGCTGATCGCCCGCCTGCAAAAAGAGAATATCGACTTTGTTTACTACGGCGGCTACTACCCGGAGATGGGGCAGATGCTGCGTCAGGCGCGCGCCACCGGTCTGAAGACCCAGTTTATGGGGCCAGAGGGCGTGGGCAATGCCTCTCTGTCGAACATCGCCGGGGATTCTGCTGAAGGCATGCTGGTGACGATGCCAAAACGCTATGACCAGGATCCGGCCAACAAGGCTATCGTGGATGCGCTCAAGGCGCAGAAGAAAGATCCGAGTGGTCCGTACGTCTGGATCACCTACGCCGCCGTACAGTCTCTGGCCACCGCGCTGGAACGCTCCGGCAGCAAAGAACCGCTGGATCTGGTGAAAGATTTAAAAGCACACGGGGCGAACACCGTGATTGGGCCGCTGAACTGGGATGAGAAAGGCGATCTGAAGGGATTTGAGTTTGGTGTCTTTAAGTGGCACGCCGACGGTTCATCCTCGGCCGCCAAATAATTATCCCACCGCCCGGACTGACGGGCGGGTATAAAAAGGTTTGCATATGTCCGAGCAGTTTCTCTATTTCCTGCAGCAGATGTTTAACGGCGTTACGCTGGGAAGCACCTACGCGCTGATCGCCATCGGCTATACGATGGTTTACGGCATTATCGGCATGATCAACTTCGCCCACGGCGAGGTCTACATGATCGGTAGCTATGTCTCCTTTATGATTATTGCTGCCCTTATGATGATGGGCATCGACAGCAGCTGGCTGCTGGTCGCCGCCGGGTTTGTTGGCGCGATTGTGATTGCCAGCGCCTACGGCTGGAGCATCGAGCGCGTGGCCTACCGGCCGGTGCGCAGCTCCAAGCGTCTGATTGCGTTGATTTCCGCGATCGGGATGTCGATCTTCCTGCAAAACTACGTCAGCCTCACCGAAGGCTCGCGCGACGTGGCGCTGCCAAGCCTGTTTAACGGCCAGTGGATTGTGGGGGCCAGTGAAAACTTCTCGGCTTCTATCACCACTATGCAGCTGGTTATCTGGGTCGTGACCTTTATTGCGATGCTCGCCCTGACGCTGTTCATCCGCTACTCGCGTATGGGTCGCGCATGCCGCGCCTGCGCAGAAGACCTGAAGATGGCGAGCCTGCTCGGCATCAACACCGACCGCGTGATTGCCCTGACCTTCGTAATTGGCGCCGCGATGGCGGCCGTCGCAGGCGTGCTGCTCGGCCAGTTCTACGGTGTGATCAACCCGTACATCGGCTTTATGGCCGGGATGAAAGCCTTCACCGCGGCGGTTCTGGGCGGTATCGGCAGTATTCCGGGGGCGATGATCGGCGGCCTGATCCTGGGCGTGGCGGAAGCGCTCTCCTCGGCGTATCTGAGCACGGAATATAAAGACGTGGTGTCGTTTGCCCTGCTGATTCTGGTTCTGCTGGTCATGCCTACCGGCATTCTGGGCCGTCCGGAGGTAGAGAAAGTATGAAACCGATGCATTTTGCAATGGCGCTGCTCTCTGCCGCCATGTTCTTCGTGCTGGCGGGCGTTTTTATGGGCGTCCAGTTAGGTCTGGACGGGACGAAGCTGGTGGTGGACGCCGCCCCCGACATCCGCTGGCAGTGGGTGTTTATCGGCACTGCCGTCGTGTTCCTGTTCCAGCTGCTGCGTCCGCTGTTCCAGAAGTCGCTGAAAAACGTCTCCGGGCCGAAATTCGTCCTGCCGGCCATCGACGGGTCAACCGTTAAGCAGAAGCTGTTCCTCGTGGCGCTGCTGGTGGCCGCCGTGGCGTGGCCGTTCGTGGTGTCTCGTGGAACCGTAGATATCGCTACCCTGACCATGATCTACGTGATCCTCGGTCTCGGTCTGAACGTGGTGGTGGGGCTATCTGGCCTGCTGGTGCTTGGGTACGGCGGCTTCTACGCCATCGGCGCCTACACCTTCGCGCTGCTGAACCACTATTACGGCCTCGGCTTCTGGACCTGTCTGCCGCTGGCGGGGCTGGTCTCCGCCGCAGCCGGTTTCCTGCTTGGCTTCCCGGTGCTGCGCCTGCGCGGTGACTACCTGGCGATCGTGACCTTAGGCTTCGGTGAAATCGTCCGTATCCTGCTGCTGAACAACACCGAAGTGACCGGCGGCCCGAACGGCATCAGCCAGATCCCGAAACCGACCTTCTTCGGTCTGGAGTTCAGCCGTACCGCCCGCGAAGGCGGCTGGGATACCTTCAGTAACTTCTTCGGCGTGAAGTATGACCCGTCCGACCGCGTGATCTGGCTCTATCTGGTGGCGCTGCTGCTGGTGGTGATCACCCTGTTCGTGATTAACCGCCTGCTGCGCATGCCGCTGGGCCGCGCGTGGGAAGCACTGCGCGAGGATGAGATCGCCTGCCGTTCCCTGGGCCTGAACCCGACACGCATCAAGCTGACCGCGTTCACCATCAGCGCCGCGTTTGCCGGTTTCGCCGGGACGCTGTTTGCCGCGCGTCAGGGCTTCGTCAGCCCGGAATCGTTCACCTTTGCCGAATCCGCTTTTGTGCTGGCGATTGTGGTGCTCGGCGGGATGGGCTCGCAGTTCGCCGTTATCCTCGCGGCCATCCTGCTGGTGGTTTCGCGCGAGCTGATGCGCGACTTTAACGAATACAGCATGTTAATGCTGGGTGGTTTGATGGTGCTGATGATGATCTGGCGTCCGCAGGGCTTGCTGCCGATGACCCGTCCACAGCTGAAGCTGAAGAACGGGCAAGCGAAAGGAGAGCAGGCATGAGTCAGCCATTATTATCCGTTAACGGTCTGATGATGCGTTTTGGCGGCCTGCTGGCGGTCAACAATGTGTCACTGGATCTTCACAAGAAAGAGATTGTCTCCCTGATTGGCCCGAACGGCGCGGGGAAAACCACGGTCTTTAACTGCCTGACCGGCTTCTACAAGCCGACGGGCGGCACCATCATGCTGCGCGACAAGCACCTTGAAGGGCTGCCGGGCCAGCAGATTGCCCGCATGGGCGTGGTGCGTACCTTCCAGCACGTGCGTCTGTTCCGCGAGATGACGGTGATTGAGAACCTGCTGGTTGCGCAGCATCAGCAGCTGAAAACCGGGCTGTTCTCCGGCCTGCTGAAAACCCCGGCCTTCCGCCGCGCCCAGGATGAAGCGCTCGATCGCGCCGCCACCTGGCTCGACCGAATTGGCCTGCTGCAGCACGCTAACCGCCAGGCGAGCAATCTGGCCTACGGCGACCAGCGTCGTCTGGAGATTGTGCGCTGCATGGTCACCCAGCCGGAAATCCTGATGCTCGACGAACCGGCGGCGGGCCTCAACCCGAAAGAGACCAAAGAGCTGGACGAGCTGATTGCCGAACTGCGCGATCACCACGACACCACCATTCTGCTGATTGAGCACGACATGAAGCTGGTAATGGGCATTTCGGACCGTATCTACGTGGTTAACCAGGGCACGCCGCTGGCAAACGGCACGCCGGAAGAGATCCGCAACAACCCGGACGTGATCCGCGCATACCTGGGTGAGGCATAAGATGGAAAAAGCGATGTTAACGTTCGACAAGGTCAACGCGCACTACGGCAAGATCCAGGCGCTGCACGACGTCAGCCTGCATATCAATCAGGGTGAAATCGTGACCCTGATTGGCGCCAACGGCGCCGGTAAAACCACGCTGCTCGGCACCCTGTGCGGCGACCCGCGCGCCACCAGCGGGCGGATTGTGTTTGATGGCAAAGACATTACCGACTGGCAGACCGCCAGAATCATGCGCGAGGCGGTGGCGATTGTTCCGGAAGGGCGCCGCGTGTTCTCGCGTATGACGGTGGAAGAGAACCTGGCGATGGGTGGGTTCTTCGCCCACCGCGATGAATACCAGACCCGCATCAAGTGGGTGTACGAACTCTTCCCGCGCCTGTGGGAGCGTCGCATTCAGCGTGCGGGCACCATGTCCGGCGGTGAACAGCAGATGCTGGCGATAGGCCGCGCGCTGATGAGCCAGCCGCGTCTCCTGCTGCTGGACGAGCCGTCGCTCGGCCTGGCGCCAATCATCATCCAGCAGATATTCGACACCATCGAGCAGCTGCGCAAAGAGGGGATGACCATCTTCCTCGTCGAGCAAAACGCCAACCAGGCGCTGAAGCTCGCCGACCGTGGCTACGTGCTGGAGAACGGCCGCGTGGTGCTGGAGGACACCGGCGACGCGCTGCTGGCGAACGAAGCGGTGCGGAGCGCGTATCTGGGCGGCTGAGCCGTCTGTATCGCCCGGTGGCGCTTACGCTTACCGGGCCTACGGTATCAACCAGGCCGGGTAAGGCGAAGCCGCCACCCGGCTTTTTCACATAAACCCCCTTCACACAACCATCATCCCCCTGACCCTTTACTGTCACTTATCTGTAAACAAACAGTTATTTTTCTGTCATTCGAGCATGTCATGTTACCTCGCGAGCATAAAACGCGTGATATCGCGCATCCGGCACAATAAGAGAGATGACAATGACATCGTTACGACACACAGCTTTGGGTCTGGCACTGGGTCTGGCTTTTGCGACGAATGCAATGGCTGTGACGACCATTCCGTTCTGGCATTCCATGGAAGGGGAGTTGGGTAAAGAAGTTGACTCCCTGGCGCAGCGTTTCAACGACACCCACCCGGATTACAAAATTGTGCCGGTGTACAAAGGCAACTACGAGCAGAGCCTGAGCGCGGGCATCGCCGCCTTCCGTACCGGCAACGCGCCTGCGCTGTTACAGGTTTATGAAGTGGGCACCGCCACCATGATGGCCTCCAAAGCCATCAAGCCGGTCTATGAAGTGTTCAAAGAAGCGGGTATTAACTTCGATGAATCCCAGTTCGTGCCAACCGTAGCGGGTTACTACACCGATTCCAAAACCGGACATCTGCTGTCTCAGCCGTTTAACAGCTCCACGCCGGTGCTGTACTACAACAAAGACGCCTTCAAGAAAGCCGGTTTAGATCCGGAGCAGCCGCCAAAAACCTGGCAGGACCTGGCCGAATACACCGCGAAGCTGAAAGCGGCGGGAATGAAGTGCGGCTACGCCAGCGGCTGGCAGGGCTGGATCCAGATCGAAAACTTCAGCGCCTGGCATGGCCTGCCGGTGGCGACCAAAAACAACGGCTTCGACGGCACCGATGCGGTACTGGAGTTCAACAAGCCGGTGCAGGTGAAGCACATTGCGCTGCTTGCCGATCTGAACAAGAAGGGCGACTTCAGCTACTTCGGGCGTAAAGACGAATCCACCGAGAAGTTCTACAACGGCGACTGCGCCATTACCACCGCCTCGTCCGGCTCCCTGGCGGATATCCGCCACTACGCCAAATTCAACTACGGCGTGGGCATGATGCCGTACGACGCCGACGTGAAGGGCGCGCCGCAGAACGCCATCATCGGCGGGGCGAGCCTGTGGGTGATGCAGGGTAAAGACAAGGGCACCTATAAAGGCGTAGCCGAGTTCCTCGACTTCCTGGCGAAGCCGGAAAACGCCGCCGAATGGCACCAGAAAACCGGCTACCTGCCGATCACCAAAGCCGCGTACGACCTGACCCGCGAGCAGGGCTTCTACAGCAAGAACCCGGGTGCAGACATCGCGACGCGTCAGATGCTGAACAAGCCGCCGTTGCCGTTCACCAAAGGCCTGCGCCTGGGCAACATGCCGCAGATCCGCACCATTGTGGATGAGGAGCTGGAAAGCGTCTGGACCGGTAAGAAAACGCCACAGCAGGCGCTGGATTCCGCGGTAGAGCGCGGGAATCAGCTGCTGCGCCGCTTTGAGCAGTCGACGAAATCGTAATTCAAACCTGCCCCTCACCCCGGCCCTCTCCCCAAAGGGGCGAGGGAGAAAAGACGGCTCCGTGCAGTCCCCTCTCCCCTCTGGGGAGAGGGCTAGGGGGAGGGGTGAATACCTACAGAGCTAACCTATGTCATCATCCCGTCCGGTGTTCCGTTCCCGCTGGCTGCCGTACCTGCTGGTCGCGCCTCAGCTGGTCATCACCGTTATCTTCTTTATCTGGCCTGCGGGCGAAGCGCTGTGGTACTCGGTACAAAGCGTCGATCCGTTTGGGCTTTCCAGCCAGTTTGTCGGGCTGGACAACTTTACCACGCTGTTCCATGACAGCTACTACCTGGACTCCTTCTGGACGACGATGAAGTTCAGCGCGCTGGTCACCGTCAGCGGCCTTGTTGCCTCGCTGTTTTTCGCCGCGCTGGTCGATTACGTGGTGCGCGGCAGCCGCCTGTATCAGACCCTGATGCTGCTGCCTTACGCCGTGGCGCCCGCCGTCGCCGCCGTGCTGTGGATTTTCCTGTTTAACCCCGGTCGCGGGCTGATTACCCACTTCCTGGCTGAGTTCGGCTACGACTGGAACCACGCCCAGAACAGCGGCCAGGCCATGTTCCTGGTGGTGTTCGCCTCGGTGTGGAAGCAGATTAGCTATAACTTCCTGTTCTTCTTTGCCGCGCTGCAGTCCATTCCGCGTTCGCTGGTGGAAGCCGCCGCGATTGACGGCGCAGGACCGATTCGTCGCTTCTTCAGGCTGTCGCTGCCGCTGATCGCCCCGGTGAGCTTCTTCCTGCTGGTGGTTAACCTCGTTTACGCCTTCTTCGACACCTTCCCGGTAATCGATGCGGCCACCGCAGGCGGCCCGGTGCAGGCGACCACCACGCTGATTTACAAAATCTATCGCGAAGGCTTCGCCGGGCTGGATCTCTCGGCCTCTGCCGCGCAGTCCGTCGTGCTGATGTTCCTCGTCATCATCCTCACGGTGGTGCAGTTCCGCTATGTCGAAAGTAAGGTGCGCTACCAATGATTGAGAACCGTCGCGGGCTGACGATTTTCAGCCATACCATGCTGATTTTAGGGATCATCGTCATCCTCTTCCCGCTGTACGTGGCCTTTGTCGCCGCCACGCTGGACACCAAAGCGGTGTTCGATACGCCGATGACGCTGATCCCAGGCACGCATCTTTTCGAGAACATGAAGACCATCTGGACCCAGGGCGTGGGCGCCAACAGCGCGCCGTTCTGGCTGATGATGCTCAACAGCTTCATCATGGCGTTTGGCATTACGGTCGGCAAAATTACGGTGTCGATGCTTTCGGCGTTCGCCATCGTCTGGTTCCGCTTTCCGCTGCGTAACCTCTTCTTCTGGATGATCTTCATCACGCTGATGCTGCCGGTTGAGGTGCGTATCTTCCCGACGGTGGAGGTGATCGCCAACCTGAAGATGCTCGACAGCTACGCGGGCTTAACCCTGCCCCTGATGGCCTCGGCGACCGCCACCTTCCTGTTCCGCCAGTTCTTTATGACCCTGCCGGACGAGCTGATTGAAGCGGCGCGCATCGACGGCGCCTCACCGATGCGCTTCTTCCGCGACATCGTGCTGCCGCTGTCGAAAACCAACCTTGCGGCGCTGTTTGTGATCACCTTTATCTACGGCTGGAACCAGTACCTGTGGCCGCTGCTGATTATTCAGGACGTCAATCTTGGCACCGCCGTGGCGGGCATCAAAGGCATGATTGCCACCGGCGAAGGCACCACCCTCTGGAACCAGGTGATGGCGGCGATGCTGCTCACCCTTATCCCACCCGTAGTCATTGTTTTAGCCATGCAGCGCGCGTTTGTCCGCGGCCTGGTCGATAGCGAGAAATAAGATGGCAGGTTTAAAACTTCAGGCAGTAACCAAAAGCTGGGACGGCAAAACCCAGGTGATCCAGCCGCTGACGCTCGACGTGGCGGACGGGGAGTTTATCGTGATGGTCGGCCCGTCCGGCTGCGGCAAATCTACGCTGCTGCGCATGGTGGCGGGGCTGGAGCGCGTGACCTCCGGGGACATCTGGATTGACCGCCAGCGCGTCACCGAGATGGAGCCGAAAGACAGAGGTATCGCGATGGTCTTCCAGAACTACGCTCTCTATCCGCACATGAGCGTGGAGGAGAATATGGCCTGGGGGCTTAAAATCCGCGGCATGGGCAAAGGTCATATCGACGAGCGCGTGAAAGAGGCTGCCCGCATTCTGGAGCTGGACGGCCTGCTCAAGCGCCGCCCGCGCGAGCTCTCAGGCGGCCAGCGCCAGCGCGTAGCGATGGGGCGCGCCATCGTGCGCGATCCGGCGGTATTCCTGTTCGACGAGCCGCTCTCTAACCTCGACGCCAAGCTGCGCGTGCAGATGCGTCTTGAGCTGCAGCAATTGCACCGTCGTCTGAAAACCACCTCACTGTACGTTACCCACGATCAGGTCGAAGCCATGACCCTCGCCCAGCGCGTGATGGTGATGAACAAAGGCGTTGCCGAGCAGATTGGTACCCCGGTGGAAGTGTATGAGAAACCGGCTACCCGCTTTGTGGCGAGCTTTATCGGCAGCCCGGCGATGAACCTGCTGGAAGGGCGTATCAGCAGCGCGGGCTCGCACTTTGAGCTGGAAAGCGGGATGGCATTGCCAATCAACTGGTACTATCGTGGCTACGCCGGGCGTAAGATGACGCTCGGTATCCGCCCGGAACATATCGGTTTAACCTCTCAGGCGGAAGGCGGCGTGCCGCTGATCATGGACACGCTGGAGATGTTGGGTGCAGATAACCTGGCGCACGGGCGCTGGGGCGAGCAAAAGATGGTGGTGCGTCTGGCGCATCAGGAGCGCCCTAAGGCAGGCAGCACGCTGTGGCTGCACCTGCCGGAAAATCATCTGCACCTGTTTGACGGTGAAACAGGACAACGAGTATGAGCAACTGGCCTTATCCCCACGTCGTCGCCCACCGCGGCGGCGGTAAGCTGGCGCCGGAAAACACGCTGGCGGCGATTGACGTCGGCGCGCGCTACGGTCACACGATGATCGAGTTCGACGCCAAGCTGTCGAAAGACGGCGAAATTTTCCTGCTACATGACGATAACCTCGAACGCACCAGCAACGGCTGGGGCGTGGCGGGCGAGCTGCCGTGGCGCGATCTGCTGAAAGTTGACGCCGGAAGCTGGTACAGCGGCGAATTTAAAGGCGAACCGCTGCCGCTGCTGGCGGAAGTAGCCGATCGCTGTCGCCAGCACGGCATGATGGCCAATATCGAAATCAAACCGACCACCGGCACCGGGCTGCTGACGGGCAAAGTGATTGCCCTTGCCGCGCGCGAGCTGTGGGAAGGGATGACCGCGCCGCTGCTCTCCTCGTTTGAAATTGACGCACTGGAAGCGGCACAGGCGGCCGTACCGGAGCTGCCGCGCGGGCTGCTGCTTGACGAGTGGCGCGAGGACTGGCGCGAGCTGACGACGCGCTTAGCGTGCGTCTCTATTCATCTCAACCACAAGCTGCTGGATGAGGCGCGGGTGAAGATGCTGAAGGACGCGGGTCTGCATATTCTGGTTTACACCGTCAATAAACCCCAGCGCGCGGCCGAACTGCTGCGCTGGGGCGTGGACAGCATCTGCACCGATGCAATCGACCTGATCGGCCCGGACTTTAGTTCTGCGGATTAAGCATACTGCCATTCGACTGCGGCGGCAGCATATGCTGCTGTCCGCTACCTGACGAAGTCATTCCCCCTAACATCCCGCCGTTTTTATTTGGCAACGGCTGCTCGCGCACCTGCCCCTGCTGCACGCGCTGGGTGTTGGCGTTCATCTGATTTTGCAGGCTTTGCTGCTGCACCTGGGTCTGCGTTCTCAGCTGCTGATTCAGCATCCCTTTTTGCTGCTGCTGCTGGCTCATCATCTCGGTCTGCATACGCTGCTGGCTCGGGATGACGTAACCCTGCTGATTCGGGTTATTCATGGTGTTGAGTGGCTGTGCGAGCGCGGCAAAGGGGATCAGCGCCGTAAGAATCAATAAGCGTTTCATTGTCATTTCCTCCTCTTGAGGTCTCTCTTAAGTGTACCCTGATTTCACCATGACGATGATTTTTTAGGAGTTGTGAACCAGGCTTAAGCGGGGAATATGGATCCCTTCACCTGGAGAACAATAATGATGAAACCAACGTTTTTGCGCTGGGTCGCCCTCGCCGCGCTGATGGCTGGCGGTACATTTAGCGTGGCGGCGAACCCGCCCGCGGCGCCTCCGGTCTCTTACGGCGTGGAGGAAGATGTTTTTCATCCCGTGCGGGCAACCCACGGCATGGTGGCATCCGTGGATGCGCTGGCGACCCGCGTGGGCGTCGATATTCTCAGACAGGGCGGTAACGCGGTGGATGCCGCGGTCGCCGTCGGCTACGCGCTGGCGGTAACGCATCCGCAGGCGGGGAACCTGGGCGGCGGCGGCTTTATGATGCTGCGCACCAAAGACGGGAAAACCACCGCCATCGACTTCCGTGAAATGGCGCCTTCTCAGGCGTCACGGGACATGTTCCTTGATGACCAGGGCAACCCTGACAGTAAAAAATCCCTGACCTCGCATCTCGCGTCCGGCACGCCGGGCACCGTTGCGGGCTTCTCGCTGGCGCTGGAAAAATACGGCACGATGCCGCTGAACAAGGTTGTTCAGCCTGCCATCAAGCTGGCGCGGGAGGGCTTTATGGTGAATGACGCGCTGGCAGACGACCTCAAAACCTACGGTAGCGAAGTCATTCCGAATCACGAAAACAGCAAGGCCATCTTCTGGAAAGACGGTGAACCGCTGAAGAAGGGCGATAAGCTGGTGCAAAAAAACCTCGCTAAAAGCCTGGAGCTGATTGCGGAGCACGGTCCGGACGCCTTCTACAAAGGGGCGATTGCCGACCAGATTGCGGAAGAGATGCAGAAGAACGGCGGGCTCATCACCAAAGCGGATCTGGCGGACTACAGGGCGGTGGAGCGCGAGCCGATTAGCGGCACCTACCGCGGCTACGAGGTGTTCTCCATGCCGCCGCCGTCTTCCGGGGGCATTCACATCGTGCAGATCCTCAACATTCTTGAAAACTTCGATATGCACAAGTTCGGCTTTGGCAGCGCGGATGCCATGCAAATAATGGCGGAAGCGGAAAAACGCGCCTATGCCGACCGCTCAGAATATCTCGGCGATCCGGACTTCGTGAAGGTGCCGTGGCAGGCGCTGACCAACAAGGCGTATGCCAAATCCATTGCCGATCAGATCGACATCAACAAGGCCAAACCGTCGAGCGAGATCCGCCCCGGCAAGCTGGCGCCGTATGAAAGCAACCAGACCACCCACTTCTCGGTGGTGGATAAAGACGGTAACGCGGTGGCGGTGACCTATACGCTCAACACCACCTTCGGAACCGGGATTGTGGCGGGCAACAGTGGCATTCTGCTGAACAACGAGATGGATGACTTCTCCGCCAAGCCGGGCGTGCCGAACGTCTACGGGCTGGTCGGCGGCGATGCGAATGCGGTAGGGCCGAAGAAACGTCCGCTGTCGTCCATGTCGCCCACCATTGTTGTGAAAGAAGGCAAAACCTGGCTGGTAACCGGCAGCCCGGGCGGCAGCCGAATTATCACCACAGTATTGCAGATGGTGGTGAACAGCATTGACTTTGGGATGAACGTCGCCGAAGCCACTAACGCCCCGCGTTTCCACCACCAGTGGCTGCCGGACGAGCTGCGCGTCGAGAAGGGCTTTAGCCCGGACACCATTAAACTGCTTGAGCAGCGTGGGCAGAAGGTGGCGGTGAAAGAGGCGATGGGCAGCACCCAGAGCATTATGGTGGGGCCGGACGGAGCGCTGTTTGGCGCATCAGATCCGCGGTCGGTGGATGATTTGTCGGCGGGGTATTGATTATTCCCCTCACCCTAACCCTCTCCCCATAGGGGAGAGGGCAGTGTGTCACTTTACTCTCGCCATATAATACGCATCCACATACTCGCCGTTGCGCAGGGCATAGCGCTTGCCGGTGCCTTCAATTTCGAACCCGTGTTTTTTGTACACCGCAATCGCCGGTTCGTTATCGACAAACACCGTCAGCTCAATGCGGTCAACGCGCAGCCAGTTATCGCACATATCAATCATGGTGCGCATCAGCGCGCTGGCAACGCCCCGGTTTTGCCACTGCGCGCCGACACAAATCCAAAAATCAGCCACATGGCTGCGGCGTGGGCGTTGCGCGACGGCGATGCACAGATGCCCAGCGACATGACCATCTATACAGGCGACCAGTTGCTTAATGCCGGGCTGGTCGGTGAGTCGTTCTTGCCACATTTGCTCAGACGGATGAGGAACCTGTAGTGTGTTGTGGTACACCTCCGGCTGGGCGTGGATCTGACGAATGGCGTCATAATCTTTCGGTTCCGCATGGCGTATCACTATCTCACTCATTCCTTGTTCCTCAGTCAGTTAAAAGTCCCTTCCAACATCAATGACTTTAAAATTTGAGTCAACCGCTATTTTTTGCAAAAAGTATTGGACAAGTGCGAATGAGAATGATTATTATTGCTCTGCATTCAGGAAGACCGCTACGGGAACCTGAAAGCACGACATTGCTCACATTGCTTCCAGTATTACTTTAGCCAGCTTTTAGCTGGCTTTTTTTTTGTTATGGTTAGACTCAGTAACCTTCCAAAAGGACTGAGCCATGACACTACATTGCGCATTTATTGGATTTGGTAAAAGCACCACCCGCTATCACCTGCCGTATGTCCTCAACCGTAAAGACAGCTGGCATGTGGCCCATATCTACCGCCGCCGCGCGAAGCCGGAAGAGCAATCTCCGCAGTACTCCCACATCCACTTCACCAGCGATCTCGATGAGGTGCTTAACGATCCGCTGGTCAATCTGGTGGTTGTTTGCACCCACGCTGACAGCCATTTTGACTATGCCAAACGCGCGCTCAATGCGGGCAAAAACGTGCTGGTAGAAAAGCCGTTTACCCCGACCATCGCCGAAGCGAAAGAGCTGTTCGCGCTGGCGAAAAGTAAAGGCCTGACCGTCACGCCGTATCAGAACCGGCGCTTTGACAGCTGCTTCCTGACGGCGAAAAAGGCGATTGAAAGCGGCAAGCTGGGCGACATCGTGGAAATCGAAAGCCACTTCGATTACTACCGTCCTGTGGCGGAAACGCAACCCGGACTGCCGCAGGATGGTTCGTTCTATGGTCTGGGCGTGCACACCATGGACCAGATCATCTCCCTGTTTGGCCGACCGGACCACGTGGCGTATGACATTCGCAGCCTGCGCAACAAAGCCAATCCGGACGATACCTTTGAAGCGCAGCTGTTCTACGGCGACCTTAAAGCTATCGTCAAAACCAGCCACCTGGTGAAGATCGACTACCCGAAATTTATCGTTCACGGCACTAAAGGTTCGTTTATCAAATACGGTATCGACCAGCAGGAGACCAGCCTGAAGGCCAATATCATGCCCGGTCAACCTGGCTTTGCGGCGGACGATTCCGTGGGCGTGCTGGAGTATGTGAACGATGAGGGCGTGACGGTCAAAGAAACGCTGAAGCCGGAAACTGGCGACTATGGCCGCGTCTACGATGCGCTGTTTGAGACCCTCACAAACGGCACGGCGAATTACGTCAAGGAATCTGACGTTCTGACCAACCTGGAAATCCTTGAACGGGCCTTCGAGCAGGCTTCTCCTGCCACGATAACCCTCGTTAAATAAGCAAAAACGGCTCCTCTGCGCTTGTTCATAATTTTTGAACAGAGGAGTCAATTTTCACCCTCTATGATCCCAGGCGGTTTGCGTCCACACTTACTCCATCGAAACGAACTGAGGGTGAAAACAATGATCTACTTACGCAAAGCAAACGAACGTGGTCACGCGAATCATGGCTGGCTGGACTCATGGCATTCATTCTCGTTTGCCGACTACTACGACCCGAACTTCATGGGCTTCTCCGCGCTGCGCGTTATTAACGACGACGTGATTGATGCAGGCCAGGGCTTCGGTACCCACCCGCACAAAGACATGGAAATCCTGACCTATGTGCTGGAAGGCGCGGTTGAGCACCAGGACAGCATGGGCAACAAAGAGCAGGTTCCGGCGGGCGAGTTCCAGATTATGAGCGCGGGTACCGGGGTGCGTCACTCCGAGTACAACCCGAGCAAAACGGAAAAACTGCACCTGTATCAAATCTGGATCATTCCAGAAGAGACCGGCATCACGCCGCGCTACGAGCAGCGCCGCTTCGACGCCAAACAGGGCAAACAGCTGGTGCTGTCCCCGGATGCGCGTGAAGGTTCCCTGAAAGTGCATCAGGATATGGAGCTGTACCGCTGGGCGCTGGCGAAAGACGAACAGTCCGTGCATCAGATTGCCGCTAACCGCCGCGTCTGGATCCAGGTGGTGAAAGGTGACGTGTCCATCAACGGGACCAAAGCGACAACCGCCGATGGTCTGGCCATCTGGGACGAGCAGGAGATCTCCGTGCATGCCGACAGCGAAAGCGAAATTCTGCTGTTTGACCTGCCGCCGGTGTAATAAAACATAAATAAATCCCCATCCTTCCCTTTCACAGGGGAAGGATGGGCTTTGTCCGTGGTAAACTGAGCAAATCTCTCACTTCAAGATTTCTCAGGACGATGAAAAAGAAACGCCCCGTACTTCAGGATGTCGCCGATCGCGTCGGTGTGACCAAAATGACGGTCAGCCGTTTTTTACGTAACCCGGAACAGGTTTCCGTGGCGTTACGTGGCAAGATTGCCGCTGCCCTTGATGAACTGGGTTACATCCCCAACCGTGCACCCGATATTCTCTCCAATGCGACCAGCCGCGCGGTGGGCGTTCTGCTTCCTTCTCTGACCAACCAGGTTTTCGCCGAAGTATTACGTGGAATCGAAAGCGTCACCGATGCGTTTGGCTACCAGACCATGCTCGCCCACTACGGGTACAAGCCGGAACTCGAAGAGGAACGTCTTGAGTCGATGCTTTCCTGGAACATTGACGGCCTGATTTTAACCGAACGAACCCACACTGCCCGCACGCTCAAAATGATTGAAGTGGCCGGTATCCCAGTCGTGGAGCTGATGGACAGCCAGTCGCCGTGCCTCGACATCGCCGTGGGGTTTGATAACTTCGAAGCGGCGCGTCAGATGACGGCGGCCATTATCGCCCGCGGGCACCGTCATATCGCCTATCTGGGTGCGCGTCTTGATGAACGTACTATCATCAAACAGAAGGGATACGAGCAGGCGATGCTTGACGCGAACTTAACCCCCTACAGCGTGATGGTGGAGCAGTCCTCTTCCTATACGTCGGGTATTGAGCTGATGCGTCAGGCACGACGTGAGTATCCGCAACTGGACGGTATTTTCTGTACCAACGATGACCTTGCGGTCGGCGCAGCATTTGAGTGTCAGCGTCTGGGGCTGAAGATCCCTGATGATATGGCGATCGCCGGTTTCCACGGCCACGACATTGGCCAAGTGATGGAGCCGCGTCTGGCGAGCGTCCTGACCCCGCGTGAGCGTATGGGCCGCATTGGCGCAGAACGCCTGCTGGCGCGCATTCGTGGCGAGACGGTGACCCCGAAAATGTTAGATTTAGGTTTCACCTTGTCACCGGGTGGATCTATTTGAACTGACAAATTTGAAGTAGCTCACACTTATTCACTTCGCGCACGTTTGGATATTGCTTCTCTTTTGCCCCGGCAGGACAATGTTACCGATAACTGTTACCCGTAACAATTGACTGAGGGACACCCTTTGAGCACGACTAATCACGATCACCACGTCTACGTCCTGATGGGCGTTTCCGGTAGCGGGAAATCAGCCGTGGCCAGCGAAGTGGCGCATCAACTCCAGGCTGCGTTTCTTGATGGCGACTTCCTCCATCCGCGCAGCAACATCATGAAAATGGCCTCCGGCGAGCCGCTGAACGATGACGACCGCAAACCGTGGTTGCAGGCGCTGAATGACGCCGCGTTCGCGATGCAGCGTACCAATAAAGTCTCCCTGATCGTCTGCTCCGCGCTGAAAAAAACCTACCGCGACCTGCTGCGTGACGGCAACCCAAACCTCTCTTTCATCTACCTGAAAGGGGATTTCGAGGTGATTGAAAGCCGCCTGAAGGCGCGTAAAGGTCACTTCTTCAAAACCCAGATGCTGGTGACGCAGTTTGAAGCGCTGCAGGAGCCGGGTGAAGACGAAAAAGACGTCTTAGTGGTTGATATCGATCAGTCACTGGAGGGTGTTGTTGCCAGCACCATCGAGGTCATTAATAAAAGGCAGTAAGTTTTGAGTACATTAACGCTAGTTTTGACAGCAGTGGGTTCGGTATTGCTGCTGCTGTTTTTAGTGATGAAGGCGCGCATGCACGCCTTTGTTGCTTTGATGGTGGTTTCTATTGGTGCTGGTCTCTTTTCCGGTATGCCGCTCGACAAGATCGCCGCGACAATGGAAAAAGGGATGGGCGGTACGCTGGGCTTCCTGGCGATTGTGGTCGCGCTGGGCGCGATGTTTGGCAAGATTTTGCACGAGACGGGCGCGGTCGACCAGATTGCCGTCAAGATGCTGAAATCCTTTGGCCACAGCCGTGCGCACTACGCGATTGGCCTGGCAGGGCTGATTTGCGCGCTGCCGCTGTTCTTCGAAGTGGCCGTTGTGCTGCTGATAAGCGTCGCATTCTCCATGGCGCGCCATACTGGTACTAACCTCGTGAAGCTGGTCATTCCGCTGTTTGCGGGGGTGGCGGCGGCTGCGGCGTTTCTGCTGCCGGGGCCTGCGCCGATGCTGCTGGCCTCCCAGATGCACGCCGACTTTGGCTGGATGATCCTGATAGGCCTGTGCGCGGCAATTCCGGGAATGATTATCGCCGGCCCGCTCTGGGGTAACTTCATCAGCCGTTACGTTGAGCTGCATATTCCGGATGACGTCACCGAGCCGCACCTGGGCGAGGGCAAAATGCCGTCCTTCGGCTTCAGCCTGTCGCTGATCCTGCTCCCGCTGGTTCTCGTGGGTCTGAAAACCATCGCCGCGCGCTTTGTGCCGGTGGGTTCTACCGCGTACGAATGGTTTGAGTTCATCGGTCACCCGTTCACGGCGATCCTGGTGGCGTGCCTGGTGGCGATTTACGGCCTGGCGATGCGTCAGGGGATGCCAAAAGACCGGGTGATGGAGATCTGCGGTGCCGCGCTGCAGCCTGCGGGTATTATCCTGCTGGTGATTGGTGCCGGCGGCGTGTTCAAGCAGGTACTGGTGGATTCCGGCGTGGGGCCGGCTCTGGGCGAAGCGCTGACCGGGATGGGCCTGCCGATTGCGGTAACCTGCTTTGTCCTGGCGGCGGCGGTTCGTATCATTCAGGGTTCCGCCACCGTGGCGTGTTTAACCGCCGTGGGTCTGGTGATGCCGGTGATTGAACAGCTGAACTACTCCGGTGCCCAGATGGCCGCGCTCTCTATCTGTATCGCGGGCGGTTCGATTGTGGTCTCTCACGTTAACGACGCCGGCTTCTGGCTGTTCGGTAAGTTTACCGGCGCCACCGAAGCGCAAACCCTGAAAACCTGGACGCTGATGGAAACCATACTCGGCACGACGGGTGCGATTGTCGGGATGATAGCCTTTACACTGCTGAGCTGAATGCGGTGATTTGACCAGGCTCAAAAATAAGGCCCGGTAGCGTAAGCGCTTACCGGGCCTTTTTATTATCCAGGGCGTCAGGCCGGGCCATAACCCGGCATTGCGTTACTCGCCCTGCGTGGCGCTCTCAATCGTCAAACGCACGTCCGAGGTAATCAGCTCTGCCAGCATCTGGTACACTTTCAGCGTCTCTTCCGGTTCGGCATCACCCGTATCGCTGATGAAGCCTTCATCACGCAGCGTCAGCACCAGAGAACTGAAGACTGCTTTGTCGAAGAATTCAGGGGCGTTAATGCCGTGCAAAACGGACAGACGCTGGGCCAGCGTCCGGCTCTCTTTCTCCAGCGTACCGCGGTTGATGGACGGGTTCGCGCTCAGCAGCCAGAACGTGATGGCGTAGCGCTGCAGCGTTTCGCGCGCACCGGCCGCCAGCAGCTGCAGGGTGCGGGAGCGTGACGGATTGATGTGCAGCTCGTCGTTGTTCAGGGTAATCAGCCCCTGGCGACGCATCTCTTCCGTCATCTTATCCAGTTCTGTCGCCAGCTCATCCCTACTCCAGCGCAGGAACAGCTCCGCTTTCAGCATCGGATAGATGGTCTCAAGATGGCGCAGTAGCTCCTGACGGGAAATATGTCGATGCTGGGTAATAATGGCGGCCATTAGCGACGGCAGCATCAGCATATGCGTGATGTTGTTGCGGTAGTAGGTCATCAGCACCGCCTGCTCGCGCGGCAGGATGATGATGTCGCCGATCGTGTCCTTTTCGACTTCAAACTTATTCATCTGAAGCGCGTGATCGATAAGCTCACTGGCGGTCGCAGAAGGTACGGTCGAATCAACCGAATACGGCACGTTCCGCATCATATCCAGATAGCAATCCAGCTGCTCTGTGAGCTGTTCACGGGTCAGCGAGCGCTGGCGCGAAGCCAGAAGCGCCGTACAGCACAGGTTCATGGCGTTAGCCGCACCGGCGTTGTTAATGCGCACCATCAGCTCGGACGCGATGCCATTAACCGTTGGCGTCAGCCAGGCCGGACGCACCGCTTCGATAGGATCGATGGACTCGCGCCACTCCGGAACATGATGATTCAGGTACGTCATCAGCGGCATCGGCTCGCCGAAGTTCACGTAGCCCTGACCGAGATTGCGCAGCTTGCTCAAGCCGCGCAGCATCTGCGGCAGGCTCTCTTTCTCTTTGGTCGCGCCACGCAGCTCTTTCGCGTACGTGCCCACTTCCATCACGTGCTCGTAGCCGATGTAGATAGGCACCAGCGTGATCGGACGGGTACCTCCGCGCAGCATGGCCTGGATGGTCATCGACAGCGTGCCGGTCTTCGGATCGAGCAGACGACCGGTACGGGAACGACCGCCTTCAACGAAGTACTCCACGGAATAGCCGCGGCTGAACAGCTCGCCCAGATACTCGCGGAACACGGTGGAGTAGAGCTTGTTGCCCTTGAAGGTACGACGAATAAAGAACGCACCCAGGCGACGGAAAATCGGGCCCGCCGGCCAGAAGTTCAGGTTGATACCGGCAGCTATGTGCGGTGGTACCAGCCCCTGATGATAGAGCACGTAGGAAAGGAGCAGGTAGTCCATGTGGCTGCGGTGGCAGGGGACATAGACAATCTCATGGCCATCATGCGCCAGTTGGCGTACACGTTCGGCGTTATGAACGTTGATGCCCTGATACAGGCGGTTCCACGTAAAGCCGAGGATACGATCGGAAAGGCGAATCATCTCGTAAGAGAAGTTCGCTGCAATCTCTTCCATCAGCGCAATGGCGTTCTGCTGGGCTTTCTCATGCGAAATTTTCTTGCTGCGCGCTTCATCTTCAACGGCGCGGGCAATTGCTTTGGAAGCCAGCAGCTTGTTGAACAGATCCTGACGCGCCGGGAGGCGTGGCCCTACGGCAGCGAGGCGCTGACGAGCGAAGTGCATACGCGCCACGCGCGCCAGTTTTTGCGCGATGATCTTGTCGGTGCCGTGCTCGTCCGCCATGCGACGCAGCGAAACGGAAGGGGAGAAACGCACAAAGCTGTCGCGTCCCAGCCAGGAGACCGCAAAGAACTTCTGGATGCCGTTAAGCATGCGCAGCGGCGGGTTCTCTTCACCTTTTTCGCGGCCCGGGCGACGACCAAACATCACCGATACCGGCACCATCTGCACATCCAGATCGGGGTTGCTGCGGTGCAGGTCGAGATAGTCATGGAACAGCTTGATGGACTCTTCTTTCGGCGTGTAATAGGTAAACACGCGCGGCCCGCCGTGGATGAACACGTAGCGCGGCAGCAGCGTACCGTCAACTTCCAGCGGTTCAAGCGGATCTGGTAAGTCATGCGCCAGACACTGGGCGCGAAGCGTCAGTAAGTCAGCCTTCGAGTTATAAGGCAAAACGTACATAATGGGACGCGACGTATCGAGCCCCAGTTCCAGCGCGGGTTCTGCTGGGATAGACTTGCTTTTTACCAGGATGCTTAATGGTAAATTAAGTAATTTGTAGTAAATTCGTGGCCAGCCGGACATAAACGATGTAAAGCCTCTGGTTAATAATGCAATTGCGGCGCAAGGATAACAGAAAGCGCGCAAAATTTCTGTTGTTACCCGTCATACTTCAGGCTGTAGCGAAACGCGCTACGGCTCCTGTTACTGACGCTCTTTTTTAAAAAAGGTTCTTTTAATGGCCAATAATACCACTGGGTTAACACGTATCATCAAAGCCGCCGGCTATTCATGGAAAGGTTTCCGTGCCGCATGGGCCAACGAGGCCGCGTTTCGCCAGGAGGGCGTCGCCGCTATCATCGCGGTGATCGTCGCCTGTTTCCTTGATGTTGATGCTATTACCCGCGTACTTCTTATCGGTTCCGTACTTCTGGTGATGATAGTGGAAATTCTTAATAGCGCTATTGAGGCCGTTGTGGATCGCATCGGTTCCGATTTCCATGAGCTTTCTGGCCGCGCAAAAGACATGGGATCTGCTGCCGTGTTACTGGCGATTATCACTGCCGTTATCACCTGGGTCACGCTGCTTTGGTCACATTTCCGATGAGCCTCGAGGAATAATTAAGTCCCTGGTTTTTTGTGCAGTTTTTGGTTCCAAAATCGCCTTTGACTGTATATACTCACAGCATAACTGTATATACACCCAGGGGGCGGAATGAAAGCGTTAACGACCAGGCAGCAAGAGGTGTTTGATCTCATCCGGGATCATATCGGCCAGACGGGTATGCCACCTACGCGTGCGGAAATCGCGCAGCGTCTGGGTTTCCGTTCTCCGAATGCTGCCGAAGAACACCTGAAAGCGCTGGCGCGTAAAGGCGTGATTGAGATTGTATCAGGCGCGTCACGCGGTATCCGACTGCTGGTAGAAGAAGAGACGGGCATTCCGCTGGTAGGTCGTGTTGCTGCCGGTGAGCCTTTACTGGCACAGCAGCATATTGAAGGTCATTACCAGGTCGATCCAGCCATGTTCAAGCCGAGCGCTGATTTTCTGCTGCGCGTTAGCGGCATGTCGATGAAAGACATCGGTATTCTTGACGGCGATCTGCTTGCGGTACATAAAACGCAGGATGTGCGTAACGGCCAGGTGGTTGTCGCGCGCATTGACGATGAAGTCACCGTCAAACGTCTGAAAAAACAGGGTAATACCGTTCAGTTACTGCCTGAAAACAACGAGTTCACCCCAATTGTGGTCGATCTCCGCGAACAGAACTTCTCTATCGAAGGTCTGGCAGTAGGCGTGATTCGTAACGGTGAATGGCTGTAATCTCTTCCTGACAGGCTACGCTTCCGCTGTAGCCTGTTCATCTACCTTTCCCGGTATTTCGCATGTCACTACTGACGGCATCAGATAAGGCATTGTGGCGTCTTGCCCTGCCGATGATTTTCTCCAATATTACCGTGCCTTTGCTGGGACTGGTTGATACTGCCGTTATAGGCCATCTTGATTCACCGGTTTATCTTGGCGGCGTGGCGATTGGCGCGACGGCAACCAGCTTCCTGTTTATGCTGTTGCTCTTTTTACGCATGAGCACCACCGGTCTTACCGCACAGGCTTATGGTGCGAAAGATCCGCTGCGTCTGGCGCGCGCGCTGGTGCAGCCGCTTATACTCGCGCTTGGCGCGGGTGCGTTAATCGTTGTATTACGGACACCCCTGATCGATCTTGCGCTTCATATCGTTGGCGGCAGCGAGGCGGTACTGGATCAGGCGCGACGTTTCCTTGAAATCCGGTGGCTCAGCGCGCCAGCGTCGCTGGCTAACCTGGTTCTGCTGGGGTGGCTACTGGGCGTTCAGTATGCCCGGGCGCCAGTGATTTTGCTGGTGGTGGGCAACCTTCTCAACATTGTGCTGGATATCTGGCTGGTGATGGGCCTGCATATGAACGTGCGGGGCGCGGCGCTGGCGACGGCGATTGCCGAATACGGGACCTTTATCATTGGCTTGTGGATGGTCTGGCGCGTGCTGTCGATGCGCGGGATCTCTCTGGCGCTGCTCAAAACCGCATGGCGCGGCAATATCCGTAAGCTGCTGGCCCTCAACCGTGACATCATGCTGCGCTCGCTGCTTCTTCAGCTCTGCTTCGGCGCGCTGACGGTTTTCGGGGCTCGACTGGGGCCAGAAATCGTGGCGGTCAACGCGATATTGATGACGCTTCTGACCTTTACCGCCTATGCGCTGGACGGTTTTGCCTACGCGGTTGAAGCGCATTCCGGGCAGGCGTACGGTGCGCGAGAAAGCGGGCAGCTTCAGGATGTCTGGCGGGCAGCCTGCCGTCAGTCGGGACTGGTGGCGCTGGCCTTTGGTCTGGTTTACGCCTGCTTTGGTGAGCAGATCGTTGCATTGCTGACGTCTATACCTGCTCTGCGCGAGTTGGCGAGTCACTATCTCCTCTGGCAAGTCATCTTACCGGTGGTCGGCGTCTGGTGTTATCTGCTGGACGGCATGTTTATTGGTGCGACGCGCGGAGCGGAAATGCGCAACAGCATGGCGGTCGCGGCGGCAGGGTTTAGTCTGACGCTGCTAACGCTTCCCTGGCTGGGTAATCACGGTTTGTGGCTGGCCCTGGCCGTCTTCCTCTCGCTGCGCGGGTTATCGCTGGCGTTTATCTGGCACCGCCACTGGCAAAACGATACCTGGTTCTCTTCGCGCCACGATATATCGTGACGGTTAAAGATTCCGAATATGAAATTAAGTACGGAATCCTTAACTACAATAATTATCACGTCCAGCAGAAAAGAACGTAACGGACGTTACGACCCGACGCTTAACTAAGAGGACACGATGATGAATAAAGACGAAATCGGCGGCAACTGGAAGCAGTTCAAAGGTAAAGCGAAAGAAAAGTGGGGTAAGCTGACTGATGACGATATGACCGTCATTGAAGGTAAACGCGATCAGCTTGTCGGTAAAATTCAGGAACGTTACGGCTACGCGAAAGATCAGGCGGAAAATGAAGTCAAAGACTGGGAAACCCGTAACGACTACCGCTGGTAACGCTGAATAACCCACAGGGCGGCTCTAAGCCGCCTTTTCTTTTGCCGTTAACGCGGCTTTTTCTTCACCAGAATAGAGTGGTCGTGCTGACACGCGTCCTGATGGCGACAGGCTTCCACCTCCACGCACGCGGAACAGAGCCCGTGCGCCTCAATCACGTTATGACGCAGGGCAAACCCCATTTTCGCTGCCAGCGTATGCATAATGTCTTCCACGCCTTCCGCAGCCTCTTCTTTCACCACGCCGCAGCGGTCACAGATAAACATCGCCGATGTGTGGGTGGGCTGATCGAACAGATGGCACAGCACATAGCTGTTTGTGGATTCCACCTTGTGCACGAACCCTTGTTCCAGCAGGAAATCCAATGCGCGATAAACCGTCGGCGGCTTTGCCTGCGGCTCGCTTTCGCGGAGCAGGTCGAGCAGATCGTAGGCGCTGATAGCACCCTGCTGCAGGCTCATCAGGCGTAATACTTCAAGGCGCTGCGGAGTCAGGCGCACATTGCGTTGCGCACACAGCTTTTCGGCCTGCGCTAACAGCTCTTTTGTGGACTTATCCATGT